>JBGCEM010000055.1:0-5470 GCA_045106335.1 Paracoccaceae bacterium
AGCTTCTCTTCATCAGACCGATGACGGCGCCCGGTTCTGGCGTCGCAAACGCCTGGTTTGCGGGGCGTGGGCTTGCCGCTGCTCATACCTGCAACCGCTACAAAATCTCACTTCACAAGAAAAGACAGCCCTCGCCGGAGGCGTACTTTCAGGCAACTCTTTCCCGCGTTACCATGAAGGTCGCTAAACCCGTCATTGCGATAAACGCAAGGCCTTCCCAAGAGAAACAATCGCGCCGTTCATTTGTCCTCACTGCCTTCAAAACATCCGGCAAGACTCGCGACAGACCCCAATCAAAAAAGCTGTACTGATACCGAAGGTTAGCACCCCCGTGATCGCGCAAAAAGTGGCAACAATGCGCGCGTCTTGCCCTAACACGATGTCACCATATCCAAGCGTGGTGTAAGTCACTGTTGCGAAGTAACAGCTTGTCACTAGGTCAGGTAGTTCGGTGATCCACGAAAAGACCAAGGACCACGTCCAAACCTGCAGCGTATGCGCTAACACAAGCACGAAAATGCTGAATGAGAGCATTGCCACAACTCGGAGGCGCGGCCACCTTTTTGCTCCAAACAGACCTGCGATCCTTGGGAAATGAGGACTGCTTAGCGCAATGGAACCAACATGAACTAGCGCGCTGAACGTCAGCAACCCGGTTCCGAGAAGTATTTGTTGGACAGCGCTCATGGCGTGTGCCTTGGTTTGTGTCTAAAACTGGATCAACAGAGATAGAGACACAGGCGGCAATCGGGGGCAAATATTATGACGCAGAACAGAATTTTCGGGATCTTGGGTTTGATCGGTGTATTGGTAAGCACCAGTGTTGTTGCGCAAGAGGCAACACCACGCCCGGCTAAAGTTGCGACTGTGATGGCTTCAGATACCGTTGTTTCGCGCAAGTACCCTGCCGTCGTTCTCCCATCTCAAGAGATTGAGCTGTCCTTCAAGGTTTCAGGTCAAATCATCGATCTGCCTATTCGCGCGGCATCAAATGTCAGCGCGGGTGATACAATCGCCCAGATAGATACGCGGGACTTTGAAAACCAGATATCTCAGCTCCAAAGCAGTCGTGATCAGGCGACGGCTCAACTAGAGGCTTTGAAAGCAGGTGCACGGGCAGAAGAGATATCTGCACTGGAGGCAGCGGTTGCATCAGCTCAGGCGCAAGTCGAGCAGACATCAGAGGCGATGACGAGGGCTGAAACATTGTTGGAACGCGGCGTGGCGACGCGCGCGCAGGTCGAGGGCGCGCAGGCAGAGGCGCGGGTCGCACAAGCGAACTTGCGTGCGCAACAGGAGCAATTGCGGATTGGCGAGATCGGCGGACGACCTGAAGAGATTGCAGGTGCCGAGGCCGTTTTGCGCGGCATTGACGCCCAAATCAAAGTTGCCCGGGATAACCTGTCAGATGCCACGCTGACCGCCCCTTTTGATGGCATCATTGCGCGCCGAGATATTGAAAATTTTGCAAACGTCACTGCGGGGCAAAGCATCGCCTTGCTACAGCGGTTAGAAGTCGTACATCTCGCTTTCGACATTCCAAGCATTGATGTCACTGAGCTTACCCGAAATGGCACCGACGGGATTACCAACACTGCCACTTTCAATTCCTTGCCCGGTCAAGAGTTCCAGACGGAAATTGTCGAATTTTCGGTGCAGGCTGATAGCGCCACCCAAACCTACCGTGGGCGCGTTTCTGTAACCGTCCCTGAAGATGCGGTTATCCTTCCCGGCATGGTGGCCAGCGTGATTTCTTCTACACAAGGATCAGCCGCTCAAGTCAGCGCGCCCCTTTCCGCCATTGCTGCCGAACCGGATGGATCGCCCTTTGTCTGGCTTGTTGCGCAAGATGGTAAAGTCTCTGCGCAAGAGGTTTCATTGGGCGAGGCCGCAGGCGATAGCGTCGTGGTCCGCGAAGGCCTTGTTGGTGGCGAGACAATCGTGTCGGCTGGCGTCAGCGAGATCATTGATGGAATGACAGTCCGCCCGATCACACGCGTGGGGAACTGATCCGATGGACTTGGCCCGTTTCGCGCTGGAAAAGCGCCTGATTTCCGCCGTTGCGACTGTACTGATCCTTTTTGCAGGGTATTTCGCCTATACTGCACTTCCTCGTTTTGAAGACCCTGAATTTGTCATCAGGCAGGCTCAGATTGTCACACCCTATCCCGGTGCCTCGGCTGAGGAAGTCGCTGAGGAAGTGACCGAAGTTGTCGAAAACGCGCTACAGCAATTGCAGGGCATTGATGAAGTCCGTTCTGTATCTTCACCCGGCCTCAGCACCGTAACCGTTGAATTTACGATTGCCGCAACGCCCAGCTACACCGAGCTGGATCAAGTCTTTGCCAAGATGCGTGCCAAGATTTTGGATTCTCAGTCGCAACTGCCGCCAAATGCGCTTCCTTCGCAAGTTTATGATGATTTTGGTGATGTCTATCCCCAGTATTACGCGATCACAGGCGAAGGTTTTACGATCACTGATCTCTATGAATACGCCAAAGACTTGCAGCGCGAATTGGTCACGGTGGATGGCGTTTCAAAGGTTGTTTTGAATGGCGTGCAGGAAGAAGTCATCTATGTCGAATATGCGCCTGCACGGCTGACTGAACTTGGCCTTTCACCTGGGCAAATTCAGCAACTGCTTGAGGGACAAAACCTTGTTACACCCGCCGGTTCTATCAAAGCTGGCCTTTCGCGTCTTTCGGTACGGCCAGAAAGTGCAGTGGGATCGATTGATGCAATCCAGAACCTACTGATTACAAATGCACAGAGCGGCACATCGTTCCGTCTGGGAGACATTGCGACAGTGTCGCGCGGACTGAAAGAGCCTGCAAGTTCTCTCTTGTTTCGCAATGGTGAACCAGCCATCGGCTTGGGCATTTCCAACACGCGCGGCGGTAATGTTGTGAACATGAGCAACGCGGTCAAAGACCGGATTGCCGATTTGTTTGATGAACGCCCGATTGGCATCAAGGTTTTGCCAATCTCGGATCAAGGTGCTGAAGTCAAATCATCCGTTGATAATTTCGTGGTCAATGTTGCGCTGGCATTGGCCATCGTGGTTGGCACGTTGCTGATCTTTATGGGGCTGCGCTCTGGCATTCTGATGGGTGGCATTTTGCTTGTGACCATCGCGGGCACGCTTTTTGGGATGTACCTTTATGGTCTCGATATGCAGCGTATCTCGTTGGGAGCGCTGATCATCGCTTTGGGCATGTTGGTCGATAACGCAATTGTTGTGGTTGAAGGCACGCTTGTGCGCGTGCAACGCGGCGAAGATGCCGCCAAGGCGTCGCGCGCCATCGTTAAGCAAACCATGTGGCCACTCTTGGGCGGCACAGTCGTGGGTATCCTTGCGTTCTCTCCCATCGGATTTTCGCCTGACAACACCGGCGAATACGCGGGTAGCCTGTTCTGGACCATAGGCATTGCTTTGCTGTTCTCATGGCTCGTGGCGATCTGGCTCACACCATATTATTGCGCCGTGATGCTGAAACAGGGCAAAACAGATGCTCAGCCGAAAGAGAACGCGATCCTCAAAGCCTACCGCGGGTTTCTGGCGCTTGCGATCAAGGTGCGCTGGATCACAGTTGGCATCACCGTGGCGCTGTTTGCGTCGGCCATTGCAATGTTCAGTGCCATCCCTGCGGGGTTCTTTCCGTCGTCCACACGCGATCAGTTCGTGATCGACTATTTCTTGCCGCAAGGCGCTGACATTGCGAACACCCAAGCCGATTTGACCAAAATCGCCGAATACGCCCGCGGGTTAGAGGGCGTGACAGGGACAAACACAGTCGTGGGCGGCGGACATCTGCGCTTCATGCTGATCTATGAAGCAGAGGGTGCAAACGCAGCCTATGGGCAAATCCTAGTGGATGTGCAGGACTACGGCATCATAGATGAGCTCCGCACCGATTTGCAGGCTCACATTGATGCGACATATCCCGAGTCCAACACGAAAGTCTGGAAGTTTGTTTTGGGTCCGGGTGGGGGTTCCAAGGTGGAGGCACGGTTCTTTGGGCCAGAACCTGCCGTCTTGCGCGATCTTGCCGCTCAGGCGAAAACCATCATGTCACAAGCCGGTGCCGTGGCCGTCAAAGACGACTGGCGCGAACAGGTGCAGGTTGTGCGCCCAGTGATCGATATTGAAAACACGCGGCGATTGGGCCTGACCCAAAGCGAGATTTCCAATGCGATCTACAGTCATCTGACGGGCACTACTCTGGGTGTCTACCGCGAACGCGATGAGTTGCGCAGCGTGGTCATGCGCCCAGTTGAAGACGCGCGTAACGATATTGGTCAGTTACGCGATATCCAGGTCTTTAGCGCTGCGATTGGCGGCTATATCCCGATCAGCCAGGTTGTTGAGCGTTTCGATATTGTGTTTGAGTCAGGCAACCTGCGCCGCATTGACCGGGCTTTGGCGATCACTGCGCAATCCGACAATGCGCCCGGTGTGCTGTCGGGCGATCTCTTCGACGCCGTCAAAGACCCCATTGAAGCCATCCGCCTCCCCCCTGGCTATAGCATGGAATGGAAGGGTGAGTTTGGCAGCTCTCAGGAGGCCAACGCAGGCCTTGCTTCAACGATGCCCATCGGGTTTGGCGCAATGTTCATCGTGGTACTGTTCCTGTTTAATGCATGGCGGCAAACGATTATCATCTGGTTGGCCGTGCCGCTTGCGCTGATTGGGGTGATCTATGGCCTTGCTGGCACGCAAACCCCGCTGGAGTTCATGGCAATCCTCGGCATTTTGTCGCTGACGGGAATGTTGATCAAAAATGCGATTGTTCTGATCGATGAAACGGATACGCAGATTGCTGATGGCAAGGCACGCATGGCTGCCGTCATAGATGCCGCTGTCAGTCGTGTCCGCCCCGTATCTTTGGGCGTTTTGACCACTGTGCTGGGGGTTGTGCCGCTGCTGTGGGATCCATTTTTCAAATCCCTTGCGGTGGTGATCATTTGCGGACTTAGCTTTGCCACCATCCTGACCCTGATTGTCGTCCCTGCGCTCTACGCGATTTTCTTCCGTGTACGCCCAGAGGAAGCTGCCGAGGGCTAACGAACAAGTTGGCAATGCCCTTCAGGTTTATCACGCTTCAGCCGCTTCTTGGGCTTTATCCGCAGGTTCAGCTCCAGTTCGCAATAGATCCGGTAGACGCGTTTGTGGTTCCAGCCATAACCCTGCACGTTGCGCAGGTATAAAAAGCACAACCCAAAGCCCCAGGAGCGCTTGTTTGCCCCCTCTCATGCATTTTTAATGCACTGCCGGGCAGTGGTCAAACGTTCAAGCCAGTCCGCAATCTCTTCGTTTTCATCGCTCAGCACAGGGCTGTAGCGATAACACGTCTCACTGATTTGGAAGGTGCGGCATGCCAGTGCGATGCTCACCCCATGTTGCGCCACTGCGTTTATGGCCATCCGCTGCCCGGCAGGGCATTTCGCCAAACTTAGCGCGCCATTTGTA
>JBGCEM010000056.1:0-57129 GCA_045106335.1 Paracoccaceae bacterium
TTGCTGCGGGGCAAAGTGATTTCAACGAATTGGGAAACATGTGGCACAATTTCATCCAGCATAGCGCGTGTCACATGCATTGGGTCAATCTCGAACGCATCTGGGTCATCAGGACTTCGTTCAGAAATCCAGACCAACACGACAGTACCGCCGATTTTATTGACCAACATTTGCATCCGCGCGCACCAAGCCGCTGCAAGTTCTTGTTCCAAAATGTGGTAACGCTCGGCGGACAGGGCTCGCATGTGGCTCAAAAGATGACGGTTGAAATGAAATCCCGCGAAATCAATGTCGGGGAAAATCGTTTTCAACATTTGCGTAGCTGACACAAAGCGGTCATTTCGTCTTGGGTGGACAGTATATAGACGATTGGACATGTTTTGAGCCGTCGGCACTTGAAGAACGGTCACACGCGCGCCTTGGGCAACTTCGATTAAGCTCTGATCATTCACAAAAACGTCGATACCAGCGTTCATACAGCCGAAATTCACGCAAGATGGGCCAATTTCTTGATCTAAGAGCGTGACAAAAGGCCGTTCAACAAATTTTCCATAAGTTTGAGATCCCCCTAAGAACGCAACATAGGGGTTTGATAGGTCCCGCTGCGGTCCCCGGAACAACAGTTTTGATGCACCGTATCGACACGGCAAGTAATCAAGGGCAGCGTTGCCCATGGCTTCAAAGGTCATAACACCCACCAAAAATTTTCCCACGCCTCACTAAAGACATGGGAATATTGCCGAAGTGCTAATGCGCAAATTTGTCACAAAAGGAACTGGTTTGATGCCCTTGCCGCCGACATGAAGGGGGGCCTATGCTGCACTAAATCATAGGAGTGTCGGCATGGACATCAAGACAGTGGGCGTTATCGGTGCGGGGCAAATGGGCAACGGCATCGCGCATGTTCTTGCATTGGCCGGGTACCGTGTTGTTTTAAGTGATATTTCTCAGGACGCTTTGACGTCTGCTTTGGGCAAAATCGACAAAAACCTAGAACGTCAGGTCTTGCGAGACAAAATTACGAAAGATGAAAAAGCAGCAGCGTTAAGCTGTATCGGCTCGACAACTTCGCTTGAAGAAGCTGCACAGGTCGACCTGATTATCGAATCCGCAACTGAGCGCGAAACCATAAAACAAGCAATTTTCGATGATTTGTTACCACATCTTCAACCCCACACGATTTTAACGTCCAATACCTCTTCGATTTCGATCACGCGCTTGGCAAGCAGAACAGATCGTCCAGAGAAATTCATGGGTTTTCATTTTATGAACCCGGTACCTTTGATGCAATTGGTCGAGCTGATACGCGGGATCGCAACAGACTCTGAGACATTTGACGCCTGCCATAAAGTCGTCGATCGCTTAGGAAAAACAGCTGCGAGCGCCGAAGATTTCCCCGCTTTCATCGTAAACAGAATTCTAATGC
This sequence comes from Paracoccaceae bacterium, assembly GCA_045106335.1. Classification (GTDB taxonomy): domain Bacteria; phylum Pseudomonadota; class Alphaproteobacteria; order Rhodobacterales; family Rhodobacteraceae; genus Aliishimia. The sequence continues at coordinate 1,427 of JBGCEM010000056.1, forward strand.
CAATGATAAATGAGGCCGTATATACGCTATATGAAGGCGTCGGAAATGTGCAAAGCATCGATAGCTCTATGCGGTTGGGAGCCAATCATCCAATGGGCCCGCTGGAACTCGCTGACTTCATTGGTCTAGACACCTGCCTGGCCATAATGAATGTGTTGCATGAGGGTCTGGCTGATACAAAGTACCGCCCCTGCCCTTTGCTCACAAAATATGTTGAAGCTGGCTGGTTGGGGCGCAAGACGCGGCGCGGATTTTATGACTATCGTGGGGTTAAGCCGGTTCCAACGCGGTAAAATAAGATCGAATAAAAGATCCACAAACCGTAGTGAACCTTTCTTTCAGTCCTTCAAGGACATTGTGTGGTCTCGCAACCACGCCATAAATCCACGTGGATCACCCTGAAGTTCTTCGACTTTCTCTGCAGGAATAGGCTTTCCAACAACCGGTCCCTGAGGCTTGTTCAAAGAATAAACAATTTCGTGCAACAACAGACCCTGCCGGAGCATCGGAGAAATTTTGTTTGCGATCTGATAGGCGCGGCTATTCTGGCCTGGGAAGCGCATCGGGACGACCGTTGCGCCCGATTTTCGGATCAATTTGGCTGTAAAAACATTCCACTCACGCTCAATCGCAGGACCCAGCATTGTGTCCGATGATGCTACCACACCTGAAGGAAACAACGCAACAACCCCACCATTCGCAAGATGTTTCAACGCGTTACTGCGCATTTCAACGCCCTTGCGCTGCGCATCTTTGTCGTGTGGAAAAGGGACCGCGATCATGTAGCTGCCCGCGACTTCATCAATCGCCGTCAACAATGATCGGGTCAAAATACGATAGTCTGGACGCACCCGTCCAATCAAATCAGCGAAAATCATGCCGTCGACCATCCCATGCGGATGATTTGCCACGACAATCACAGGCCCTTCTTTCGGGATTCGGTCCAGCTGATGTTGCGGAGTGGTTAACTCTATCCCCATTACATCCAAGCACGCCCGCCAGAATGCCTGTCCTTTCGGTGCACCCTTTTGTTCAAATTTCCGAATCAAACGCAGGATGGTCAACTTCCCTGTCAGCGCTTCTATGATCCGAATAATAAAAGCCTTCCAGGGATCCTGGAATGTCGAAGCATAAGACAAACTGCGTCGATCATATTTATGGAAATCGACGTGTTTGGTATCTTCATTAGATAACGTTGGTGCCACATTTAAGCCGTGCTGTGTGCCGTCCATCACGCTGCCGCCTTTCACTTTCATATGACACTTTGCGCGTCAGGTATCCTCGCCGAACTTCTCTGAAACCAGCGCTGTCAAGGCTGCCGCTAAGGCATCCGAGTCCGGACCAGAGACGCTTACGTCAATACTGGAGCCCTTTGACGCTGCCAACATTAACAAACCCATGATACTATCACCAGAGGCTGTAAGACCATCTTTGGATATCTGTGCATCTGCGTCATAGTGTTCAACGACCTCAACCAATCGCGCAGATGCACGAGCGTGAAGCCCTTTTTCGTTCGTTATATCCAAGGTGATTTTTGTCATCAGCTTCTAACTTTATCTTCCAGGGTGCTATGCACCGGACGAGATGTTCTGACAATCAATATATTTTCGTCCCGCTTCCATCGCGCGTCGCACCGCGTCAGAAACCGATTTTTCGCGAGATTTTGCCAGTTTTATGAGCATTGGCAAATTAGCCCCATACAAAATACGCCGCCCTTCCGGTTGGCAGGCTTTCAAACTGAGATTCGACGGGGAGCCACCGAACAAATCGGTGACCACAACAACGCCATTTCCAACATCTACATCATTGGCAGCGTTGCAAATTTCCCGGCGTTTCGCGTCTCGATCGTCTGTTGGCTGAATTCCAATGGCCCGCATCCCAGTTTGACGACCCACGACATGCTCAATTGCCAGCAAGTATTCGGCGGCCAATTGACCATGCGCAACGATAACAACTCCGATCACGGGCGTGCGCTTTCTGTTTTCAACCGATCAAGTTCGCGATGTCGCAGAGAAACATGCCAAGTCAGCTCTTCCAAGTCCGACGCCATTTTTTCGGCCAAGGTGACAGATCTATGCTTGCCACCCGAACACCCGAAAGCAACGGTCAGATAGCTTTTTCCTTCAACTTTCGCCTGCGGTAAAACGAAGGTAACCAGGTCCTTTGCCATTTTAAAAAATTCTGAATAACGCGGGTCTTGGGTCACGTATTCTTGGACAGGGTCACAACGCCCATCCATCGCCCGAAGTGTTTTTTCCCAATGCGGATTGCGCAAGAACCGGCAGTCAAAGACCATATCCGCGCTGCGCGGAAGGCCGCGTTTATAGGAAAAAGATTGAACTTGTACAATAATTTGTGCTTGCCCTTGCGGGGCGCACCATTTTTCTACTTCGGCGCGCAATTGATGCGGGTTCAGGTACGTCGTGTCGATCAGTATATCGGCGCGTCCCTTCAAAGCGGCCAGCTTTTCTATTTCCTGGGTAATACCATCCGCCAAACTTGGCGCGTCTGGAACCGGGTGCCGCCGCCGCGTACTAGAGTATCGTCGGTGAATCTCGTCTGGGTGGCAATCAAGAAACATCAGCTCGACAGACACATCATTTCGGATTTCTAATGTGTCCATGAGATCCAGCAAACCGCGCGCAGAAAAGTCACGATTTCTTAAGTCCAGTCCGAGTGACATTGGTCGTCCCGACGCAGGGTGGTCTAATAGGGGTACCACCATGCGTAACGGCAGGTTGTCGATGGTTTCGAACCCAACGTCTTCTAACGCATTGGTCGCCGTCGACATTCCTGCACCAGATGGTCCGGTCACCAAGATCAATTTTCGTACAGGCGCGATCATAAGAACCGGTTACTCCAAGGTTTGATGCAATAAGTATTGCAGAACCATCGCAGGAAAAGCTGGACTATCAACTTTATGGAACACTCGCACGAAATAGTTGCCAAATTGCACAACGCGTTCTTCCGGAAGGCGCTTGGTTTCCAACACGTCCATATCAATTGCACAATGCAATTCACAAGCTGTCACAGTCGGAACATTGAGTATACCGAAATGGCGGGCTTCAATCGCGTTTCTCTGCGCAGTCATTTTCGGATGAGATACCCACAGCTTCTGACTTTGTTCCGAAATTTGCACAAGATCATCAGCGACAAGGCAAGCCCCCAGCGCCATTAGTTGAAGCGCCAATGTCGATTTCCCGGCCCCCGATTTCCCAAAGATTAGTACGGCACGATCGTTGATTGCAACACAGCTGGCGTGGCATGAGCCCGGTACGGTTGCCATCACGTGTTTGACAGGGTCATCGCCGAAATCATCCGAATTCACAAAGGAAGACCGACCACAAACCGCGCGCCTAGTGGCTCTGATGTCACATCGGCGTCGGTCGGGCGTATGTTTTCGGCCCAAATTACGCCGCCATGTGCCTCGGCGATTTGCTTAGAAATCGCCAGTCCAAGACCCGAGTTGTTTCCAAAGTGCTCTCTGGGTCTTTCAGAGTAGAAGCGTTTGAAAATGTTGCCCAATGCTTCGTCTGGTATGCCAGGTCCAGTGTCTTCAACAACAACCAGAATTCTGTTTTCTCGTTTGCGCGCCCAAACGCGGATCGCGTCCCCATCTTCGCAAAATGAGATCGCGTTCGTGATAAGGTTCACAAAGACTTGCGCCAGGCGCGCTTCCAATCCCGTGACAATTACAGGATCTTCGGGGACATCCAAAATGAAGTCTATTCCCTTCGCACCAGCATCTTCACCAAGGTACTGGCCCAGATTTCCAATCATTTTTAAAAGGTCGAACGGCTCTTCTTCTTCCTTAACCAGTTCTGCATCGAGACGAGACGCGTTCGAAATATCGCTGACGATCCGGTCCAACCTGCGGACATCATGGTCAATAACATCCAGCAAGGTTTCGCGTTGATCATCCCGGCTAACCCGCCGCAATGTTCCAACCGCCGAACGCAAGGACGCTAGCGGATTTTTAATTTCATGAGACACGTCCGCCGCAAATTGTTCATTGCCTTCAATTCGTGTGTAAAGCGCCGCAACCATGCTGCGTAAAGCCCCAGACAAACGACCGATTTCGTCTGGTCGCGCCGTTAAGTCCGGGATGCGGATCCGCCCTGGATTTACCTTGCGCGAGTTTTTGTCGCGCCCCAATTCGGCCGCCTCTGACAAATCTGCGATTGGGTTTGCGATCGTGGACGCCAAAACCAAACTTAGACCAATAGACACCATCGTTGCGATCAAGAACATCTGCAAGACGCGCTCGCGCTCAGCACGCGCTAAGCGGTCTATTTCACCAACCGTGCTCGTAACCGCAATTGTTCCAACCGTTTTACCGTCATAGACAATTGGCTTTCCAGCAGAAAAAACTGCCCCATCAGGACCAACTAGGCGGCCATTAAATGTCCCGTTTGAAGATTGCGCAACTAGGACGTTCTGTTGCAATTGTTCGGAAATAGATATCAGTTCGGACGGTGGATCTGAGAAGGGCGAAGAAATCAATTGCCAAGCTTTGCTGAGGCTGTCCGTTAGGATCGTACTGCCGTCCGTACTGTTTATCGCTCCGGAAGAACTTTTTTCGCGCGATGCAACAAGCTGGCCGGACGCATCATACATGAACACATTCAGGCGATTTGGCAGGCTAAGGCGGCCTAAGGTTTCAACCAATTGCTGGGCATTTTCGGGTTCAATCGCCATAGGGGACAGACCAACTTCGAACACATCAGCGATCAATCGTGCTTCGTTGGAAATCGCCGCACTTCTTTGGAGTGCCAAGGAATTCTGAGCCGAGTTAGAATACAAAATCCCAGCGACTAACACAGCCAACGCGATTAAATTGAACCAAATGATCTTGCGGGCCAAAGGTGAGCGGCGCAGCGAAATGAAGTCTCTGCTTTTCGTACGCGTCCCTAGGTCAACAGGCTCTTGTACATTAGGAGCAACCCAGTCCTCTTTAAGAATGACGTCGCTGCTCCGGTTAAGAGGATCCATGTCCTTCACGTGCGTACCTCGGCTTTCACAATTAACGAATTATTTACTCTTCGTTATAGCGATACCCGATCCCGTACAGCGTCTCAATTGCTGAGAACGTGTCATCTGCACTTCGCATCTTCTTTCGTAGTCGTTTTATGTGGCTGTCGATCGTGCGATCATCGACATACACCTGATCATCATAGGCAACATCCATCAACTGATCACGGCTTTTCACAAAACCAGGTCGTTGTGCCAACGCTTGAAGCAGCAAAAACTCGGTTACCGTTAAAGACACATCCTTACCGCGCCAAGTCACCGCGTGACGTAAAGGATCCATGGTTAAATCCCCACGGGACATCACTTTGGTTTCTTCACTGTCGGCAACGATCTCACCACCAATCGCATCTTGCCGACGCAGCAACGCACGAATTCTTTCCACAAGCAACCGCTGCGAAAACGGCTTTTTTACATAGTCATCTGCGCCCATACGCAGACCCAAGACTTCATCTATTTCGTCGTCTTTGGATGTCAGAAATATCACGGGCATCGAGGTTTTTTGACGAAGACGCTGCAGCAAATCCATCCCATCCATGCGCGGCATCTTGATATCAAGAACGGCCATATCAGGCAGCTTTTTGTTGAACGCATCTAAGGCTGCTTGCCCATCGTTATATGTCTCAACCTCAAAACCCTCGGCCTCAAGGGTCATGGAGACGGACGTCAAAATATTCCGATCATCGTCTACCAATGCAATCTTAGACATTGCCTGTTTCCTTGTTCTGCTTACGCATCGCTTTTTTTCGCGAGACTGTGAGCGTTTTGGGCTTGCGAATCAATCTAGAAACACGAATCGCGCCCTGAATTGGTCATGGTATAGAACAAAAACGTTAGGAATGGCTAAATTGTAGCAAAATTGGCACTGACTTTACCACGTTTCCCGGTGTGATTGCGCTAAACTTGAAGCTGGTGGCGCTAACTAGCCGACAGCGTCCTATTCATCCTCTAAACCACAGTGATAGGACACGAGTACTGCAGCGTAACATTGCCCAGCAATAGGGCCCACAGGAGACTTTTCGCATGACACATGGACGGGTGAACCCCAAATTCCAGCTTGAAGATCAAGGCATTCGTGGATTGGGCGACGTCTATTACAACCTGATGGAACCCTCGCTGATTGAAGCTGCGTTGAAGCGTGGGGAAGGCGAATTGGGCCAAGGCGGCACATTCCTGGTGTCTACTGGAAAATTTACAGGTCGGTCGCCGTCGGACAAACATGTTGTAAAGACCGCAAGCGTAGAGGACACGATTTGGTGGGACTCAAACGCTGCGATGAGCGAAGCGGGTTTTGATCAGCTTTACGCCGATATGTTGGCACATATGCAAGGCAAAGAATATTTTGTACAAGACCTTGTCGGCGGTGCTGATCGTGCACACGCCATCAATGTGCGCATGGTTACAGAGCTTGCCTGGCACGGGCTGTTCATTCGCCACATGTTACGTCGCCCAGATCAAGACGAGATTGATGAATTCATTGCTGATTTCACAGTGATCAACTGCCCAAGTTTCATGGCTGATCCAGCGAAACATGATTGTCGGTCCGAAACAGTGATCGCGCTTAACTTTGATCGGAAAATGATCCTGATCGGCGGCACAGAATACGCAGGTGAAAACAAAAAATCCGTATTCACTTTGCTCAACTACCTGCTGCCGGAAAAGGGCATTATGCCGATGCACTGCTCGGCCAATCACGCAACGGGCAACCCTGTGGACACAGCGATCTTCTTTGGTCTTTCTGGCACAGGAAAAACCACGCTGTCGGCTGATCCCGAGCGAACTTTGATCGGCGATGATGAACACGGCTGGTCAGATCGCGGGACGTTCAACTTTGAGGGCGGCTGCTACGCTAAAACCATCAATCTGAACGCTGAAGCCGAGCCCGAGATTTATGCGACGACATCTAAGTTCGGCACCGTCATCGAAAACATGGTCTATGACGCGGAAACCAAAGAGCTTGATTTCGAAGATGATAGCCTAACAGCCAATATGCGTTGCGCCTACCCGTTGCATTATATTGGTAACGCGTCGCATTCCGCCTTGGGCGGGCACCCCAAGAATATCATCATGCTGACTTGCGACGCTTTTGGCGTGCTGCCTCCGATCGCACGCCTGTCGCCTGCGCAAGCGATGTACCACTTCTTGTCTGGATTTACAGCTAAAGTCGCAGGCACAGAACGCGGTGTGACAGAACCTCAGCCAACGTTTTCGACGTGTTTCGGCGCGCCCTTCATGCCCCGTCGCCCGGAAGTTTATGGAAACTTGCTGCGGGAAAAAATCGCGCAACATGGCGCAACGTGTTGGTTGGTCAACACAGGCTGGACTGGCGGAGCTTACGGCACAGGATCGCGCATGCCGATTAAAGCGACACGCGCTTTGTTGACGGCTGCCCTTGACGGGACTTTGGCCAATGTCGATTTCCGGAAAGACCCAAATTTTGGATTTGAAGTCCCCGTATCGGTTCCGGGTGTCCCCGACATTTTACTGGATCCTCGCCGGACATGGGACAATGGCGAAGCCTATGATCGGCAAGCCGAAAAACTGGTGGATATGTTTTCAGACAACTTCGAACAGTACCTGCCATATATTGATGAAGATGTGAAAGACGCGTCAATCGGCTAATCAACGCTGCGAAGCCCTGTTGCACCGTGATATCCAGACTGCGTAACGGTCTTGGTCCGATGGCAGCGCATATCAGGCCTTAGGGGCGCTTGGTTTAAACCTGGCGCCTCATACTCACAAACGCCTCGAAAATGCACAGTGTGGCAGGGCATTTGTGATACAAGTTTTAGGCAACGTACTTTTTCGCGTTTCTGATTTAACTTGAGGCATATGGTATCTCCTAACGCCAGGACTCGGCGGCAGCTGCGACAGTTTGATAAACTTGTCGCCACAACATGAGACACCGTGGTCAAAGCATCCGCGTCGTTCGCGTAGTCAGGGCGCGCTCTGTCTAAAGCAGTTCCCGACCAATCTGAATCGCCCAATGCTGCATGAAATCAGATATTTCAAGGCGTTAAAGCACCTTGCTTTTTCATTGAACCACCTTGCACCGCCAATGTTTCGAAAACACCGTAGGTGTGGCAGGACATTGGTGGTTCAGGTTCAAGGCGAGGCGCTCTAGGTGATTTTAGATGCCTCAAGCCACCGCTTTAACACGCGCTTCCGCGTTCAGATTTCGACCTTATGCTGCCAACGCTTCGATATCGCTTTGAGGCATATCAAGCACGAACCGCATGTCTTCCAGGCTCATGTACACCATCATGCCTTCCAAAGGGTCCGGCTTGTCCTGCAAGTACCAATTGAGCGCAAAAGGTTCAACATGCATGTACCCTTGTCGCGACACGAACCCTTTATTGGCAACCTGTTTTGGCATGAAACCAATCATGTAATCCGGAGCCCACTTACGAATCGCGGTTAAGAACGCGAACCGCCCTAGGATACTGGACATACCACTTCCGCGAAATTGACCCGACCTGCCACCCATCCAAACCTCACCATGATATACGACTTGGCCTGCAATATTTTTTGCCCCCGGTCCCGCGCGGTATTTTGAGCGTTCCATGTCCAAAGGAAGCCCAGACGGCGGGAAATCGCGAAAATAGCGACGCAGGTACTTACCAAGGTTCTGTCCTTGTAGGTCCAATAAGCGCAAGGCTTGGGTATGCATGATGACCCCGTCGGCATCGCGACCGACAACCCAGACACCATTATAGGTATCCAAGTGATGAATTTCTGGATCGAAGGGTGCCCCGATCGTGTGATCTGATCGCCCTTCTGCCAATAAGGCCCGGTAGGTTGCAAAATCCGAACCCAATTCCAATGTCACGCCATACTTATCTAAAACACCCTGACAAGATGCCTCAAACCGGTCTTCGCCCGTCAGTCCATGAAACGCCATAGGCCCCTCCTGCTCTCGCATTCAGGGCTATCATAACGCATATTCTGGGTTCCGCTGCAACAATTGCGCAGATTGAGCAAAAATATCTGGCTACATCAGCAGGTCCTCGGGCATTTGGCGCAGCATTTCATCGCTTACCCCGAGTATTTCCACATCATATGTTCGCCTCACGGTCGAAAGCAAAGCAAAGCTATCATCGGGAAATTTGCCGGCCAAAAGCAGCCTTTCGTAACAAATAGGGACCGGATCACCGTCTGGAATCCGTGGGATTTGTGTAAAAGTATGGTCCAAACGAACACCTTGATTCGTCTCAACTTCGATATGGGCCTGCCCGACCAAGCGCGCAAAACCTTCTCCGCCGGGCATTTTTCCCAACGGACGTCCGATGCTGGATCGGGCATCTGCCCAGCCAAACCAGGACACATAAGAACTTTTTTCGCCCAGTTCGACACACAGCCATTTTTCGCCAGAACGTCTGTATACCATCAGATCTTGGCGCACAGGCCGCATGGCGGGGTGTTCAAGATACCCGCCACTATCGACCCAAGCCCGCATAACATTGCGAATCAAATCGCTTGAGGATTCGAATACGGCACTGATCGGTTGCTGCTGTTGATAGAAATTCCACGCCGAATCTGAGGCCTGACAGAGGTATTGCAGCCCATTAATCAGCTGCGTTGTTCCTTTAATCCACCCCTCAGAGCGCGCAAGCAGGTCCTGCGCTTCGGGCAACACGGTTAATCCAAGCGCAGTGAGTTCATACTGACGCTCGGAAACGTCGAACAAGGCACCGCCCTTCAGGTCTTCAAGTTGCGAAATATGGCGCCGAACAGTCTGACGGGTACTTCCAAGTTCGCGCACCGCCTGGCTCAGGTTCAACGTTGCCGCCAAAGCCGAAAATGACCTAAGCATCTCAAACAAAAGAGAGAAATGCTTTAAATTCGGTTCAATCTGCGGCGCAGAACCATCCAAAATATCGCTCCTCTAGGGGCCATGGTAAATTAATCATCCATCAATGGATTATTTATCATACATAAACGGGTCGTTCGTCAACCGGGTATGATCTATTTATGGTTGAAAAAAGGTGAAACTTAATATGTTGAAAGACATTCAACTTTTACGGAAGTTGGCGGTAGTTCAACCAGAGGTACCTTGTTATGTCGCATCCCGTTGATGTTCACGTGGGCAAAAAAATTAAGCAAATGCGGGCCTTGCGCCGGCTTTCACAAACAGATGTCGCCCAGCATTTGAATCTATCTTTTCAACAAATTCAAAAATACGAAATTGGTTCTAACCGCGTTGCAGCAAGCCGCCTCTATGAACTGTCTAAAATCTTTGAAGTCCCAACGTCTTATTTCTTCGACGGATTGCCAGATGATGACGCAACCGCAGTCAACAAAGACTTAAACTTCCAAATCCTAGACGCTGTTTCGTCAATCAAAGACGACGCGGTCAAGTCACGTATCATTTCATTTATAAACGATATCGCCGGAACGACCACGAACAGTAAAGCGTCGTGAGTAATTCGTTGTTCCGCGTTTCTAGTTTAAGCTGACGCATCTAACTTAACGCCTTAAAATATTTGATTTCACGGCGTGTTGGGCGCTTTGGATCAACCTTAAGCAACCTGAAATCCGCGCCAATCGTCATAGTGCCCTAGGCAAGCTGACCAATGGCGCGGATCTACAGTGTGTCGCGTTCAATTGAATTCATTGCGTTTCAAAACACGCGCTTAAACGCATGCGAGAGGCAGCTTGTTTTGAATGCGACTAAACGCGACACGCTCTAAACAGCTGGTGAGGCCCAGTCCTGCTCACCGTACAAAGGCCAGCAAAACTTGGGCCTTTACCTTTTTCACATAGCACCAAAAGTCTGGCACATGCATTCGTCACCTGCATGGCCGGCTATATCATGCGCTGCGACCTCATGTTAAAATGCTGCAATGCAAAAAATTCTGGACGAAATAATAAATCAAACCAGATATGTTTGGCGCAAATAAGTTGCGCTGCAGCTGCAAACAGAATAAGTCAAGAACAACAATTTCAGGAGTACGCATAATGGCGCATGACGGCCAAGACTTAACGATGCAACAGAGTGTAATGGTGCCGGACTTGCTTGCCACCACCGCTGCCGCACTTACACCTGTGAACGAAATAACCCAGATTGCGAAGGCGCGCGTATCCGCTTTGGTCAGCCGGGACGGGCGCGTCGCTTCTGACTTGGTCGAATCCAATCAAACAGCCGCCCATGGTCTGGCCTGGCTCGCGACATATCGCGAAAGCCTTTTGCAAATGCAGAAATGGGCAGAAAAACTATCTGCCGACGATAAATTTGGTGAATTGGAGCAGCTGATCCACCAGATCGCCTTCGGGGAATATCTCTGGCAGATCTATGGCGGCATTCAAATGAACCAGGGCGAAATCGTGCGCTTGCAAGACTTGGGAGTCGGTCAAGAGGATCAGCGCGCCCTGATGCACCCTGCTGTGATGCAACTGACCCAAACAGGCAACACACAGGCGGCCCGCATGCGCCTTGTTGAGCTGATGCAAGAGCAAGCAGCCAATATTACTGTTGGTGCTTCTGGGTTGGAAGACGAACTGGAAATGATCCGCGAACAGTTCCGCCGCTATGCGATCGACAAGATTGAGCCCGTCGCCCATGAATGGCACCTGAAAGACGAGCTGATCCCAATGGAAATCATCGAAGAACTGGCGGAAATGGGTGTCTTCGGCCTGACAATCCCAGAAGAATATGGCGGTTTGGGCCTATCCAAAGCCTCTATGTGTGTGGTGTCGGAAGAGCTGTCACGCGGTTATATCGGGGTCGGCTCTTTGGGTACGCGTTCGGAAATCGCCGCCGAATTGATCATCGCGGGCGGCACGGAAGCGCAAAAGCAGAAATGGCTGCCGCAGCTGGCAAGTGCTGAAACCCTGCCCACTGCTGTGTTCACTGAACCAAATACTGGCTCGGATCTGGGTGCGCTGCGCACCCGCGCCGTGAAGGACGCGCAAGGTGATTATACGATCACTGGCAACAAAACTTGGATCACCCACGCCGCGCGCACACAGGTTATGACCCTGCTGGCCCGCACAAATCCCGACAGCACTGACTATAAGGGCCTGTCCATGTTTTTGGCGGAAAAAACACCCGGCACGGACGACGCTCCTTTCCCCACCGACGGCATGACGGGCGGCGAAATCGAAGTCCTGGGCTATCGCGGAATGAAAGAATACGAACTCGCCTTCGACAATTTCCACGTCAAAGGCGAAAACTTGTTGGGCGGCGAAGAGGGCAAAGGCTTTAAACAGCTGATGGAGACCTTCGAATCAGCGCGCATCCAAACTGCCGCCCGTGCCATTGGGGTTGCGCAATCGGCGCTAGATATCTCAATGCAATACGCAGAGGACCGAAAACAATTCGGAAAATCGCTGATTAACTTCCCCCGGGTCGCAAGCAAATTGGCGATGATGGCTGTCGAGATCATGGTCGCGCGTCAATTGACCTATTTTTCCGCCGAGGAAAAAGACGAAGGGCGGCGTTGCGACCTGGAAGCTGGAATGGCGAAATTATTGGGCGCGCGCGTGGCTTGGGCCTGTGCTGACAATGGGTTGCAAATCCATGGCGGCAACGGATTTGCGCTAGAATACAAAATCTCGCGCGTGTTGTGCGATGCGCGGATCCTTAACATTTTTGAGGGCGCCGCAGAAATCCAAGCACAGGTCATCGCACGTCGTCTGCTTGCCTGACACACCTTCTGAAGTATCTAAACCCCGTCTTGTACATAGAAAGGCGGGGTTTTTTGCGCCGCGTGCGCACCAGGTGCGCGTCCTAATGCCGACATAGAAATGCCCGACGCCCACTTGACGCTGCACGCACATCGGGCAAGCTATCGGTATGGTAACTTTCTTAGCCGCTGTCTTCTTTTTAATTATCACCCCCGGCCCCGGAGTTCTGTCTGCTGCAGGCGTGGGTGCCGCCTATGGCTTTAAAGCGGGCCTGCGATACGTCTCCGGATTATGCATAGGTCAGCTTATTGTCATCGCTGCTGTCGTTAGCGGCCTGTCCGCCTTGATCCTCGCCGAACCGATCATTCGGATTTTTCTTCTAGGGCTGTCCACACTTTATCTGCTGTACCTCGCTGCCCGGATTGCGCTTGCTGGTTCAAAAATTGCCTTTATTACAGCCCAGTCAGAACCCGGAATTCTTGCAGGTATTTTGCTACAACCGATCAATCCCAAAGCCTACGCTGTGAATACAACTCTGTTTACAGGGTTTGCGCTTTATCCAGAAGCATTTTGGGTTGAAGTCCTTTGGAAGGTTATTGCGCTCAATTTGATATGGATCCCAATTCACGTAGGTTGGGTCTGGTTTGGGGGCGCATTAAAGCGGCTTAACATGCCCGAGCCCACACAACGCAAAATCAACTATGCAATGGCAGCATCCATGCTGATCGTCGTTGCACTGGCCGTAGGAAGCGCTGCGCAAATCTAGCCCTGATCCTGTATGTCTCATGCGATTAACTTGATGTGAAGAATGCCGTGATACGATAAGATTTCTCGGTAAAATTGCACACACCGGGTTGCGCGCTGCCCCATCAGCTCTTACGCAACAGGCATGATACATATGCGCAAGACACCACAAACTTGGATAGATGCGGGGCTTAAAGCTTTGCAAACACATGGACCCGACGGGCTGCGCGCAGAAACGCTTGCGCGCGATCTTGGGGCCACCAAAGGCTCGTTTTATTGGCACTTCAAAGACGTGCCAGCTTTTCATGATACGATTTTGGCACAATGGTCCGACGCCATGTTTGCGCGCATGACAGACGCTTTGGCCAAGGGCGATACCCCCGTTACTCAATTGCGCAATCTAAGCCAAATGCGCCCCTCCAAGTTGGATATTGCCATCCGGGCCTGGGCCACGTTTGACAAACGGGCCAATAAAACCGTCAAAGCCATGGACACCAAATGCATCAAAATCATCGCCGACCTGCTGAACCAGCTTGATGCACCGCATCCTGAATTCCCCGAGCTTGTTCATGCCGCGATGATCGCTACGCCAAGCACAGGTCATCACGGCGAAACACTGGTGGATTTACTTTTGGCGCTTAGATAACAGCGTGGCGCTGCAGTGCATCAATCAACCGTCTACGTGCCTCGGGTAACGGTCGCCCGCCCAGGTCAGCGGCCAAATGGTGCGTCAGAAAATATCCCGTTGTGTGCAACGCCTCGATGATTTCCGCATCTGGAGCATTACCGCGGCGCAGCAAAACTGGCGGTAAAGGCAACATTCGATCCGCCCATTCACCTGCCCCTTTTCGTGACACAGCGCGACCAGTTCGTGGCGAGACAAACACCAAACCTTCTGTCGCGCCGGTCGCCGCACAGGTATTCAAGTCCAAACCAAACCCAAGTCCCTCTAACAACGCCAACTCCCATTGCAAATAGGCCAGAGGCCACAGCTCGGGTTGATCCAACAGGTCCAATACCCCGAGCGTTTTGCGATACAAAGTCGGGTAGCTTTCGCGCTCGGGCAGCGCAAATGTCAAAAGGGCTGTAACAGCGTTTAGCCCAGCCAAAGCCAAGCGATCATCCATTACATTCCCCGCACGTGATCGTATCAATTCGACTGTGAAACTGCCAAGGTGATCTTCCAACCGCGCACGCCATTGCAGATCCAATTGCGCCCCTGGCTGCAAAATCGGAGACATCTTACGCGATGCGCCGCCCCGAACGACCCCTGCATGACGGCCCCGGGTCGAGGTCAACACCTCGATTATAACACTGGATTCCCCGTGTCGGCGCGCGGCCAACAGGACACCTTCATCACGCCACTCCATACGTTAACTATTTCCGGCATGCCGCACGAAGTCCACCATATGATCACGTCATTCGCGACAAATACCTAAATTTTGCGCAGTAAATGTGTGCAGAACCCCTCAGCTTAGGCTGGGATCCTCTAACAGATGCCGCCCCAAGCGATCTTCGACTTCAATCACCCAAAGATCAGGATCAAATCCACGCTGCTTGACGATGCTGGCATCTACACTTGCCTCATCCCCTGCCGCCAACTCTGCCCAGACCCGCGCGCCACTGTTCAGATCGAAACTGCGGTGAAACAGCCGCGCCGCACGATCCAAAGTATTAAGTTTAACCAAAACAGCGCCGCCAGTGTCATCCCCATGCGCCGTCACAAAAGCCGGAATGTCCAGCATGCGTAAGCGCATGAGATACGCATCGACCCAAAACCGTGTAGTCAGACGTGTCATGCATTTCCGTCTTTGAAATTTAGCCCCATTTCAGAATAGCGTTCTGCCTCTTCCAGCCATTTTTCTCGGACTTTGATTTGCAGAAAAAGGTGGACCTTACGACCTAAAAACTCTTCCAGTTCAGCCCGCGCTGCGACGCTAACAGCTTTAATAGTCTCACCTTTTTTGCCAAGGATAATGCCTTTGTGACCTGCGCGTGCCACATAAATCATCTGATCGATTCGGGCCGAGCCGTCTTTACGCTCTTCCCAGTTTTCGGTTTCCACGGTCAATTGATAGGGCAGTTCTTGATGCAATCTAAGTGTCAGCTTTTCACGGGTCATTTCAGCTGCGATCATGCGCATTGGCAAATCGGCAATCTGATCTTCTGGATATAGCCAAGGTCCAGTCGGCATTTGCGTTGCCAACCAGCCGCGCAAAGCATCAACGCCATGCCCTTTTTCAGCCGAGATCATGAATGTTTCGGCAAAGGAAAATCGTGCGTTCAGCGCTTCGGTCAGTCCCAACAACACTGGCGCTTCAACGCGATCAATTTTGTTGATTGCTAAGGCGACAACACGCCCTTTAGCGATATCTTCCAATCGATCCAGGATCGCCTCGACCCCTGGCGTCACACCCCGATGCGCCTCGACCATAAGAACCACAACATCCGCATCCGCCGCACCGCCCCAAGCTGCCGCGACCATAGCGCGGTCCAAACGTCGACGCGGTTGAAACAGACCTGGCGTATCCACAAACACAAGTTGCGCCTGGCCTTCCATCGCAACGCCCCGGATCCGCGCGCGCGTAGTTTGGACTTTGTGTGTGACGATCGAAACTTTCGCGCCCACCATGCGGTTCAAAAGGGTGGACTTGCCCGCATTGGGTTCCCCGATAAGCGCAATAAATCCAGCAGATGTGGTCATGTGTCTTCCTTTAGCGCTGTCAAAAGCGCCGTCGCTGCGGCCTGCTCGGCCTGGCGTTTTGAGCCGGCACTGGCTTTAGCCGACGCGCCGGTACTCAAGGTCGCCGTGATTTCAAAAATGGGCGCGTGATCAGGTCCAGAGCGTCCGGTTTGCTCATATTTCGGGGGCTGCAGGGCGCGCGCTTGCGCCCATTCTTGCAGCGTGGTTTTTGCGTCGCGTGCGTCTTCTTTAACTGTTGCAACTCGACTCCCCCACAGTTGCAACACCAAATCACGCGCGGCTTCAAACCCGCCGTCAAGATAAACAGCCGCAATCACGGCCTCCATCGCATCGCCCAGCAAAGCCAGCTTTCGGCGCCCGCCAGATAGCATTTCAGAGCGCCCCAGCCTTAGAACCGCGCCCAATTCAATCTGGTTTGCAACATCCGCACAGGTTTCTTTGCGCACCAAGGCGTTGAAGCGCGGGGCCAACAATCCTTCGGCGGCCCTAGGATCTCTTGCCAAAAGGACTTCGGCCATCACCAATCCCAAGACCCGATCCCCTAGAAATTCTAAGCGCTGATTGTCACTTTTGTCCGCTGTCGAAACCGACGCATGGGTCACGGCTTCAATCAGCAACGCGGGATTTGAGAACCTATGTCCAATCCGCTCGGAAAACGCGATCAATTCCGCAGAAAGTTTCACTCGACCGCCTTAAAGTAACGATCACTGCGCCATGTCCAGAAAAACAGCATAGATCCGCCGGACGAGGAAAACATAATCCGATCCGCACGACCAATCAGATTTTCGTAAGGCACATAACCCACACCACCAGCAGACCGCGCAAAGCGGCTATCAAGTGAATTGTCCCGGTTGTCCCCGACAAAGAAAAAATGACCCTGAGGCACATTAAACACGCCGGTGTTGTCCGAGGGCTGTTCGCCAATATTCAAAACCGCATAATTTTTGCCGTTGGGCATCGATTCGATGTTGCGCGTCTTCTCGCACACGGCCCCCATTCCAACGGGCCCGTTTTCGCACCGTGGACGTTGGCGCTGCGATCCTTGAAGCTCCATCACTTCTTCATAAGCGCCATCGGGCTGCTGTGCCAATGCAGTGCCGTTGATCAAGATCCGGCCATTCGCCAGCTGAACTTGGTCACCCGGAAGTCCAATCAACCGCTTGATATAGTCGCGCCCAGACACAGGATGGCGAAACACCACCACGTCGCCACGTTCCGGATCACCGCCCCAAAAGCGATTGTTATCGCCATCAAAAAACCCACAGATGTCCTTGCTATCAATATTCACGCCAAAGCGTGGGATGATCACGCTGGGACAAGACGCATAGGAATATCCGTAAGCCATTTTATTCACGAAAAGAAAATCACCGATCAACAGCGTTTCTTTCATGGACCCCGAGGGAATCCAAAACGGTTGGAAAAACAGCGTCCGGAAAATGCCCGCAATAAGCAGAGCGTAAACGATTGTTTTGATCGTCTCGATGATCCCGCCTGCGGGCTTTTCGGTTTTCTCTGCCATGGGGTGTGTGCCTTGTGCTGCTGATGGCTACATGGAAGCCAAGGGAATGGGTGTCAAGCGGTGCTGGTCTTGCGTGGCGTCACATTTGGGCGGGCCTCAATCACCACAAAGGCCTGCGCCCAGGGATGATCGTCGGTTAAAGTGACGTGGATAATCGCATGGTGATCCGGCGGAGTCATCTCATCCAAGCGTTGTTGTGCCCAGCCCGAGACCGCCATAACGGGCTGGCCCGTATCCATATTGCGGACGGACATGTCTTTCCAAGCAATCCCCATCCGCAATCCAGTCCCCAGCGCCTTTGAGCAAGCTTCTTTTGCCGCCCAGCGCTTTGCATATGTCCCGGCTACATCTTTGCGCCGTTCGGCTTTGCGCTGCTCTGTCTCGGTAAAAACGCGTTGGCGAAACCGATCGCCGAAACGCTCTAACGTCGCAGCGATACGTTCGATATTCGCAAGGTCCGTTCCGACGCCCAGAATCACAATGACCCCTCCGGCCTTTGTGCGAATGCGCTGTCCCAAGATGCAAGCGCGCGGCATCTTTTACGATTTAACATATTCAATTTGCGCAACACCTGTTCAAACCTTCTTCATGGCGCAGGTCTGGCAGCGTCCATCAAACGTCGCATTTCCGCTATCGCAGGTTGCAGGCCTCGAAAAATCGCTTCGCCGATCAAAAAGTGACCAATATTCAGCTCACGCGCTTCGGGAAATGCGGCGACAGGGGCCACTGTTTCATAGGTTAGTCCGTGCCCCACATGGACTTCCAATCCCAATGAATGGGCGAATGCGCTCATGTCGCGCATATCTTCCAATTCGCGCTGACTGTCCGCGTGCCGGCCTTCGTGAAATGCATCACAATAGGCGCCTGAATGCAGCTCAATCACTTGCGCACCAATCCTATGTGCGGCTTCAATCTGGCGTCGATCCGCTGCGATAAAGATCGACACACGACACCCAGCATCCCGCAGAGGTGCTATGAAATGGGCCAGGCGATTTTCTTCGCGCGCCACTTCTAACCCGCCTTCGGTTGTACGTTCTTCGCGCTTTTCTGGTACGATACACACCGCATGCGGTTTGTGATGCAGCGCAATTTTCTGCATTTCTTCGGTCGCAGCCATTTCAAAATTCAAGGGCACGTCCAAGCAGTCCATCAGACGCTCAATGTCATGATCCGCAATATGGCGACGGTCTTCGCGCAAATGGGCTGTGATGCCATCGGCCCCCGCCTCTTCCGCCATCTTTGCAGCCCGCACGGGATCAGGTGTGTCACCGCCGCGGGCATTTCGCACTGTGGCCACATGGTCAATATTGACACCCAAACGCAGTTTTTCTGACATTGGCTTTTACTCCGCACTCTGTTCCGGTTTGGCCTTTTTGGCCGCCGCCGCTTTCGCCTTCAAAATATCAAATTTAGCCTTGATCAAGCCTTTGCGCCTTTTTTGATAGGCGCGGATCACGGGGGCAGACAGGTAGTAAAATAACGTCGCCATCACAACGCCAGGCACCAGCCCCCCGATCAAGTAGGGCAAGAACACATCATCATAGAAATGACGCAGACCAGACCAATCCGCGGTCTGTTCATCAAACATAGCAAAGAAATTGCTGGTCAGATCGCGCCAGGCATCTACAAATGCCCCGCCAAAGGTCGCCCGATCACCTTCTTCCCATTGTTTTCCAAGCAACCAATGGCCCGTTTGCAATGAGGCGATCCCGATGGGCACGTAAGTCAATGGATTGCCAAAAAACGTGGCCATCAAAGCCGCCAACACGTTGCCGCGCATCACAAAAGCCAAACCGGCCGCGATAAAAAAGTGAAAGCCATACATCGGCGTGAATGTCGTAAAGACCCCAGCCCAAACACCGCGCGCAATGCGTTCCGGGCTATCAGGCAAACGCCGCACCCGATGTTTAACGTATTGGAAAGCACGTGACCAGCCGCCGCGCGGCCACAAAAACTGTTGCACGGCGCGCCACATTGGCCTTTTGTCCCGCCGCTTAAATACCACGTTTATGTGCCGCCCTACATTTGCTTTGCGTCCTTAACGTCAGACGCCGTTGGTGTTTCATCCCGGTACCGCGCGACAGCTGCAACATCACTTTCCGCTTCCAGAGAACGGGTCAATGAATGCAAATGCGCATGGTCTCGACAGTCCACATAGATCAGCAAACGGTAAAAGTCAGGTTTCCGATCTAAGAAATGAAGATCTGAAATATTTGCGCCTGTTTCGCCAATCAAGGTGCAAACCCGCCCTAAGACCCCGTTATCATTCCCAATCGTGACTTCCAAAGTGGCTGTGTATACGGCAGGATGACTTCCATCATGCCATCGCAAATCCAACCATCGTTCGGGCTGGTGTTCAAATTCAGCAAGGCGCGCGCAGTCAATTGCATGCACAGTCACACCTTTACCGCGAAATGTCAGACCAACGATTCGCTCGCCGGGCAGTGGCTGGCAGCATTGGGCGCGGTCAAATTTCTGACCCGGAGACAGGCCAATCACAGCCCGCGCAGTGTCGACTTTTTCACCAACGGCTGGGGTCAATTCGGGATACACCGATTGCACGACGTCGCGCCCAACCAGTTCAGAAGATCCAAGCCGCGCCAAAACCTCTTGTCCCGAAGACAATCGTAAGGTGCGCGCGGCGGTGTCCAAGACTTTTTCCGTCACACGTTTGCGCACATTTCCAAAGGCCGAGCGCGCCAATTCCCGTCCCAGCTTAATAAATCGGTCTCGATCCTGTTCACGCAGAGCCCGACGGATCGCGCCTTTGGCTTTCCCGGTCGTCGCGATGTCCAACCAAGTTGCTTGGGGTTGTTGGCCTTCGGCAATGGTGATCTCGACCGATTGACCGTTTTTTAGGCGCGTCCACAAAGGCACGCGCATGTTGTCCACCTTCGCGCCGACACATCCCGCCCCGATCCGAGTGTGGATCGCATAGGCAAAATCAATCGGCGTCGCCCCGCGCGGCAATTTGATGACTTCGCCTTTGGGCGTAAAGCAAAACACTTGGTCAGAATACATTTCCAACTTGACTGCTTCCAAGAAGTCTTCGTGATTTTCATCCTCGGCAAACTGCTCCGTGAGCTGGCTGATCCATTTGACAGGATCCACCGCAAAGGAATTTACTGTGCGCTGGCCATCACGATAGGACCAATGCGCCGCGACCCCAGTTTCTGCGACTTCGTGCATCTTGATGGTTCGAATTTGCACTTCGACCCGTTTGCCATCCCGCCCCAAAACCGTGGTGTGTATAGAGCGATAACCGTTGGATTTTGGCTGGCTGATATAGTCTTTGAACCGGCCTGGCACAGCGCTCCAACGCCGGTGGATCGCGCCAAGCGTGCGGTAACAGTCTTCCTCGCGGTACGTGAGAATGCGAAAGCCATAAATATCCGACAGGCGCGAAAACCCTTGGTCTTTTTCCTGCATCTTGCGCCAAATCGAATAGGGTTTCTTGGCGCGGCCGAACACTTCAGCATCAATTTGCGCGGCGTCCAACTCTTTGATCATGTCGCTGGTGATGCTTTGGATCACATCGCCACTTTCTTTTTGCAGCGTAATAAATCGCCGCATAAGCGAAGCACGACCTTCTGGATTAAGCACTTTAAACGCCAGATCCTCAAGCTCTTCGCGCATCCATTGCATGCCCATGCGCCCGGCAAGCGGGGCATAAATGTCCATGGTTTCGCGTGCTTTTTGCACCTGTTTTTCGTCGCGCATGTATTTTACCGTGCGCATATTGTGCAGACGGTCCGACAATTTGACTAAAATGACCCGCAGATCCTTGGACATCGCCATAAACAATTTGCGAAAATTTTCAGCCTGTTTGGTTTCGACCGAAGACAGCTGCAGATTGGTTAGTTTGGTCACCCCATCGACCAACATGGCGACCTCGTCCCCAAACAACGATGCGACCTGCCCATAGTTGGCTTTGGTGTCTTCGATCGTGTCGTGCAAAAGGGCGGTGATCAGCGTGGCATCATCCAGCCGCTGTTCCGTAAGGATCGCGGCAACGGCCACAGGATGTGTGAAATAGGGCTCGCCCGAATGACGGGTTTGCCCCTCATGCATCGCTTCGCCAAATTCGTAGGCTTTGCGCAATAGCTCTGCATTGGTTTTCGGGTTGTAGGCGCGGACCAACTCGATCAGATCGTCTGAATTCATCCGTACCGCCCCATGTGGCGTGCGCTGATCGGGCCGTTAACCTTGGCCTTGTGCCGCCATCAACTGCCGCAAAAGCGCCTCTTCGGACATTGTGTCTTCGTCCGGTTTGTCCTGCTCGGCCCCCATCAGAAGCGCCATTGCGTCTTCTTCCGGCTCGTCAACTTCAATCTGGGTCTGGTTTGATTCAATTAAACGTTCGCGCAACTCGTCCGCGCTTTGTGTTTCATCCGCAATTTCACGCAAAGACACGACGGGGTTCTTGTCGTTGTCACGATCCACTGTCACAGGTGCACCTGCCGAGATTTCCCGCGCACGATGGGCTGCCAACATAACCAACTCAAAACGGTTGGGAACTTTATCCACACAATCTTCGACGGTGACGCGGGCCATTGGGATGCTCCGATATCTGTTAGGGCGCTTAAAAATCGGACCTTTAGGCCTGATTGCCCGGATTTACAAGCGGAATTACCGACGCAATATCCTCTGGCGGCAGGGCATCATGCATTTCTTGCACTGTTTTTCCCAATAAGGGATGGCGCCAATCGGGCGCGATGTCCAAAAGCGGGACCAATACAAAGGCGCGATCTTGTAGACGCGGATGCGGCAGCAGCAGTTGATCGGGTGTGTTTTCCATCTGCTCGGCCAACGGCAAATCGATCCAGGCTTGTACATGTTCCGCGTCAGGTACAACACGATCTTCAAACGCCAACAAATCAAGATCAAGCGTACGTTGCCCCCACCGTTGGACACGTTCGCGGCCAAATTGGGCTTCAATTACGTGCAACTGATTAAGCAAAGCCCGGGGCGTGTCAGGCCAATCCAAGCAAAACGCGGCATTTACATAGTCTGGTCCGAATCCCTCGGGAAAACTTGGGGTTGAAAAAAACCGGCTCATTGCGCGAATCAAACACCCAGATTGTTGCAGCTGCAGCATGGCGCGACGTAACGTCGACTTCGCGTTGCCCGCATACGAGTCTTGGTTAGATCCCACTGCAACAAGTGCTTTTGTGCCTTTTTTTGCCAATTTTCCCCCAAGCTGACCCAAATTAGCGTCTTGCTAGAATTTCAAAATTCCCTAGTTTGCCGTGACTGGCGTGACAAAAACTACTCACTCACTCACTCACTCGAACAAAAACAACATAAATACGCCGGGAATAAGGGACACACTTGATGTTTTACAAAGACGAGCGGTTGGCGCTCTTCATTGACGGCTCAAACTTGTATGCTGCTGCGAAATCTTTGGGTTTTGACATCGACTATAAGTTGTTGCGCCAAGAATTCATGCGCCGTGGAAAGCTTCTGCGCGCGTTTTACTACACCGCTTTGCTTGAAAATGACGAATACTCACCCATCCGCCCGTTAGTGGATTGGCTGAACTACAACGGCTTCACGATGGTAACCAAACCAGCCAAAGAATACACCGACAGCATGGGCCGTCGCAAAGTCAAAGGCAATATGGACATTGAACTGGCGGTTGATGCGATGGAATTGGCCCCTCGGGTGGATCACATCGTACTGTTTTCTGGGGATGGCGATTTCCGTCCGCTGTTGGAAAGCTTGCAACGCCAGGGTGTACGCGTTTCGGTCGTCTCTACCATACGCAGTCAACCACCGATGATTTCCGATGAGCTGCGCCGCCAAGCGGACAACTTTATCGAATTGGACGAATTGCGTGACGTGATTGGTCGTCCACCGCGTGATATTCCTTTGGAAACCCGCGTGCGTGAAACAGTCCCGGCAGAAGAATAGTTACTGACCCCTTTGCGTTAACGAATCTCTCCGCGCGTCTTTGCGGGCAGATTCTTATGCCTTCACGCAGTAATTCAACCAGAAATAGTATAACATCGCCCGCTATACTTGTATTTCCCGCCATACATAGCACGATCCGCTTCTATGCCTTGACCACCGTGGTCCATGTCGCATTGTTAATGTATTTGAAACAATGGAGGATTGAAGATGCGGCGCTTATTGCTTGGAATCGCGATTGCAATGATGGCCCAAGGGGCACAGGCAGCAACGTTTATTTACGACGTGACCGTAACCGAAAGCAGAGATGCGTCGGGTGTCTTAGATCCGCCACGCCCGACCTATGACCTGCCCGATGTAGGAACGACAGGAACGGTCACGGTTACTTTAAACGACACAATCTTTAACGGATCAAACCTGATCCCAGATGAATTCACCGACATTTCGTCACTTTTGGATGTATCGGCCTCAATTGGGGTTTTGTCCGTGTCGCTGTCCACCCCGGCAATTCTTGACCGAGGACCCGGCGGTGTCGGGTTTGCAAATGGGACCTTTTCTGGCATCAACCCGTCCATACCAACGTCGGCCCTGGGCGCGACCTTGGCCGGAGGTTTTCGGATCATCGATCCGGATCAACCAAATCGCGCGGCAACATTAGACGATGTGGCCGCAATTTTGGCAGCCCCCAATTCCACAATGCGATTTTCCTTTAACGGAGACGTCAATAGCGGCGTCGACTTCGTTAGCTTCAGCGCGGAAGGTCAGCTTCAAATGACCCCCGTACCGCTGCCTGCAAGCAGTCTGCTGTTGTTAACCGGGCTTGCGGCCATTGGTTTGCGCAAACGCGTCGCGCGCAGACCGGCCAAAATCGGCAGCTAACTGCAAAAGTTCAGCGTCGGCAGGCGATCTTGCCGACCCTCGCTCTGGACGTCATGTCGCGCACAGCCTAAACATCTTTTAACAAGGAGACGCCGCATGACCAAGCCCCCACTAACCTTGTATCTGGCCGCTCCGCGCGGGTTTTGCGCAGGCGTAGATCGCGCAATCAAAATCGTCGAGCTGGCCTTGGAAAAATGGGGCGCACCCGTCTATGTGCGCCATGAAATCGTGCACAACAAATTCGTTGTAGACGGCTTGCGCGACAAAGGGGCTGTCTTTGTTGAGGAATTAGAGGATTGCCCCGATGACAGGCCCGTAATTTTTTCGGCACATGGGGTGCCCAAAACCGTTCCCGCAGCCGCCGCCGCACGCGAAATGCTGTTTGTCGATGCGACTTGCCCCCTGGTCAGCAAAGTCCATATCGAGGCCGCGCGGCATCACGATAACGGCCTACAGATGATCATGATCGGGCATAAAGGACATCCCGAAACTGTCGGCACTATGGGGCAATTGCCTGATGGCGAAGTGCTGTTGGTCGAAACTGTGGAAGACGTCGCCGCGGTGCAGGTCCGCGATGCCGCTAAGCTGGCCTTTGTTACCCAAACCACCCTGTCCGTAGACGACACCGCCGATATTGTCGCCGCACTGCAAGACCGTTTTCCTGCGATTGTTGGCCCGCATAAAGAAGACATTTGTTACGCCACAACCAACCGCCAGGAAGCGGTGAAAGCGATAGCACCAAAATGCGATGCCATGCTTGTGGTTGGTGCGCCAAATTCGTCCAATTCCAAACGCTTAGTCGAAGTCGGATCGCGTGCGGGCTGCCCCTATTCACAGCTGGTTCAAAACGCAGATGACATTGATTGGCGCGCGCTGAAAGGCATTTCCAGCATCGGCATCACGGCCGGGGCCTCGGCCCCCGAAGTGCTTATTGAACAGGTCATTTCTGCCTTTTCTGACCGCTTCACCGTGACCCGCGAAGTCATCGAAACCGCACAGGAAAATGTGGAATTCAAAGTCCCCCGCGTGCTGCGTGAACCCGCTTGACAACGCTGTGCGTGGCGTTGATTTTTTGTCCTCTTTGATCGGTCCGATCGTATGAGCAGAATTCCATTTGCCCCCCTAATCCTTGGCCTCGCGGGGTTGATCCCATTCATTTGGGGGGCGGCGACGCTGCTGTTTGAACCGTTGCAAGCTTGGGGTGCGAGCACGCTGGGTGCACGTTTTGTCGGCCCGTATGTACAGCTGTTTTACGGCTCGGTAATCCTAAGTTTCATGTCCGGTGTGCTCTGGGGATTCGCTACCAAAGCGTCGGGCACACAAGCCGCTACAGGCTATGTATTGTCCGTTATTCCAGCCCTTTGGGCGTTCTTCATGACCGGCGGCGGACCTGTCTCGGCGGGATCCAACTTGATCTTTGGCTTTTTGGGTTTATTGATCTTGGATTTCGCCTTTGACCGCTGGGGGTTAACGCCAAATTGGTGGATGCCTTTGCGGCTGTTGCTGACCGGCATTGTGGTGACCTGTTTGGCGATCGGAGTGTTCCTATGAGCGACGAAGAAACCCTGGCTGTCTATGATGCAAAGGCAGGCGAATACGCGACCTGTTTTAGCAAAGGCGATCACCCAGACACGCAACTGCGCGCTTTTTTGGACGCGCTGCCACATGCCGCAACTGTGCTGGATTTGGGCTGTGGCCCTGGTCGCACGGCGGGCCTGATGGCCGCTGAAGGGCATGCTGTCACAGCCACAGATGCCAGTGCCGAAATGGTCAAGCTGGCCACGAAATGGCCCG
Source organism: Paracoccaceae bacterium (assembly GCA_045106335.1). Lineage (GTDB taxonomy): Bacteria > Pseudomonadota > Alphaproteobacteria > Rhodobacterales > Rhodobacteraceae > Aliishimia. The sequence goes on from JBGCEM010000056.1 coordinate 27,631, forward strand.
GTGTTCTGGCATCCCAGGCCAGTTTTGACGATCTTACAGGGGATGCGATCTACGATGGGATTTGGGCAAATTTCTCGCTGTTGCACGCCGCCCGGGGCGACCTTCCCCGCCATTTCACCGCGATTTCTAAAGCACTGAAATCCGGCGGAGTGTTTCATATCGGGATGAAAACCGGGATCGGAACCGACCGCGACGCGATTGGGCGGCGCTATACTTACGTCACGGACGTTGAGTTGCGCAATCTGATGCACGATGTGCTGTTGACCCCCATCGCTAATTGGACTGGGCGCGATGCTGGGCTGGCGGGCACTGTGGATCCTTGGATTGTGATACAGGCGCGCAAAGATGGCTGAGTTATTTGCCTATACCGATGGCGCCTGTTCGGGCAATCCTGGTCCCGGGGGCTGGGGCGTCCTGATGCAGGCCAAAGACGGTGAAGTCGTTGTAAAAGAACGCGAACTCTCTGGTGGTTTGGCAGAAACCACCAACAACCAGATGGAGCTGATGGCCGCGATTTCGGCCCTGGAAACACTGGCAAAACCCTCAACCATCACTGTAGTGACCGACAGCAACTACGTCAAAAACGGCATCACGTCCTGGATCTTTGGTTGGAAGAAAAATGGCTGGAAAAACGCGGCTAAGAAACCTGTCGCCAATGCAGAGTTGTGGAAACGTCTAGACGCGGCCCAAGCGCGCCACACGGTGACTTGGAAATGGGTTAAGGGCCATGCGGGGCATGTGGAAAATGAGCGCGCGGACGAGCTGGCGCGACACGGAATGAAGCCGTTTAAACCTTAAGGTGCCGCAAGCCTGCCTATCAGCCGCGAAACTTCTGCCACAGCCAAATCAGCAGCATCGCCCCCAGAACAGCGCCAACAAATCCACCAAGCAGACCCAAAACGCCCGCCGCAATTTGCAGTAACAAACCACCCACAAGCGCGCCGCCAATGCCGATGGCGACAGTGGTGATAATGTCCATATTCTTGCCCATGACCCGGGTGGCCAGGAACCCCGCCGCAGCGCCGATGATGATTAGATACACAACAGTCATCTATTTTCTCCAATGCGTTGGCACAATAATCAGCGCCCCGATGGACGCCGCGATGGCATTCAGACCTGGGGTAGCGAATCCAAAGCCAAACATTAAACGGACGAAATAAAACAGAAATGCGCCACCAATGCAGATGATGATACTTTGCAAAATCCCGTTATGGGTAAAACCCGTGCGTTCGCTCAGGTAGCCCACAATGCCCGCGATAACGACAGTTCCGATCAGTGTTGGCAACATATGTTACAGCCTTGTTCCAGCAGCAATCCCAGCACCGCGTTGAAACTCTGCACTGTCTTGCGCGCCTTTGCCAGCCCGTTGCAGGCGCGTCAAACGCACGGCCCCCGTCCCACAGGCAATCAAAAGCGCATCATCCAAAACCGTGCCCGGCGCACCTTGCCCCGTTTCAAGCTGGCCCGTCTCAACCTGACTGCCCAACAGCTTTAAACGCGCTCCGTTCCATTCAACCCAAGCCCCGGGAAAGGGAGAAAGCCCGCGAATTTGGCAATCTACCTGCTGTGCGGGCTGCGTCCAATCAATACGGGCCTCGGCCTTGTCGATCTTGGCGGCATAGGTGACGCCGTCCTCGGGTTGAGTCTGCGGTATGAGCAGCGCCAAACCCTGCAAAGCTTCAACAATCGCCTCGGCCCCCAAGGTACTCAGCCGGTCATGCAACTGCCCTGTGGTCTCAGCCCGGGCAATATCAACAGCGCGACGCAACAAGACCGGTCCGGTGTCCAACCCGGCCTCCATCTGCATGATACAAACCCCCGTTTCAGCATCCCCCGCCATAATCGCACGGTGGATGGGGGCTGCACCACGCCACCGTGGCAACAGCGAAGCATGAATATTCAAGCACCCATGTGTCGGCGCATCCAGAACCGCTTGCGGCAACAACAAACCATAGGCCACAACGACGGCGACATCCGCTTTATGCGCCGCGAATTCAGCCTGCGTTTCTGGCGTTTTCAGCGACACAGGATGACGCACGGGCAAGCCAAGCTCCAACGCCCGGCTATGGACTGGCGTCGGGCGATCTTTTTTGCCCCGCCCCGCCGGACGCGGAGGTTGGCAATAGACACACAAAATGTCGTGCCCTGCAGTCACCAAAGCGTCCAAAACAGGCACAGAAAAATCTGGCGTACCCATAAACACGATTTTCATGGCGCCACCTTCTTCGCTTTGCGCAGCAGCATATCGCGCTTCATTTTGCTGAGATTGTCAAAATACATCCGTCCGTTGATGTGGTCGATCTGGTGCTGGACTGAGGTCGATTCCAGATCCTCGAAATCCCGGCGCATCACCGCCCCGTCGCTGTTCAAAAACTGGACTGTCACGCGTTTGGGCCGTTTCAAGCGTGCAGATACACCCGGCAAACACGGCGAGGCTTCTTCATGGGTGCGCAGCTCATGCGATGCTTCAACACGTTCTGGATTGGCCATCAAAATTCGACGCGACCGGTCCGGCGTGACATCCACCACAGCCAAACGCAGCATCACACCGATTTGTGGTGCGCCCAGTCCAACGCCGGGCATCGCATCCATGGTATCCACCATATCTTGCCAAATCGAGCGGATCTCGTCGGTGATCACCGCGACCGGATCTGCGGGCGTGCGCAATCGTGGATCAGGCCATTGCAAAATCGGGCGGATCATAGCGCGGCCTCAGGGTGATCTAAGATCACCCGTCCGTTTAGGTGATCCAATTCGTGTTGGATACAAATCGCCGTGAAACCCTCGAATGACCCCTGCTGCAGCGTCCCATCCAGGTCTTGCCAGGTTAGTTCAAGCTGCTCTGGGCGCGCAACATTTCGAGGCGTATCGGGGATGGACAAGCATTGTTCTGTGTTGACCGACATCTGGTCTGACTGGGATTTAATCTCTGGATTCACAAAGATTTTCGGAGCGCGCACCCCTTCTTTCCAAGTGACATCCACCACAAAAACCCGATCCAAAACCCCAATCTGAGGCGCTGCCAATCCCCGTCCAGCTGCGTCATACATTGCCTGCAACATCTCATCCGCCAAGTCTTTTAAGGCGGATCCAAACACGGCAACGGGCGCGCAGACCTGGCGCAAAACTGGATCGGGCCACATCACAACAGCGCGGGACGTCATGCGCGCGCGCGCTCTTTTTTCAGCTTCACCATTTTGCGGGTAATCATTTGGCGCCGCAGAGGTTTGAGATAATCGATAAACAATTTGCCTTGCAGGTGGTCAATTTCATGCTGCACGCAGGTGGCCCACAGCCCATCAAACGCTTCGCGTTGTGCGTTCCCGTCCAGATCCATCCATGCGACTTCGACCTCTGCCGGGCGCGTAACATCGGCGTATTGCTCGGGGATCGACAAACATCCCTCTTCATAGGTGTTCAATGTATCAGACCCAGCCACAACGATGGGGTTCAACATGATCAGTGGACGCGGCGTTTCTTCGTCCACTTTGGCACAGTCCAGCGCAATAATCTGTTTGTTCACAGCCACTTGCGGGCCAGCCAAACCAATGCCCGGGGCGGCATACATGGTTTCCAACATATCCTGGCCAAGCGCGCGCAGATCGTCTGAACTGTCAGAGATCTCAGCAGCCACCTTTTTCAGGCGCGGGTCGGGGTGCAGCAGTATGTTCAATCGCATAGCGCAGATGTACCCAACGCCTCGCCCAGGTGCAATGCGGGTTGCGCACACCGCCCATGACGCTACGGTTTGGCGCGCAACATCAGGAGACCTCCATGACAACCGACCCTCGTTTTGATCCGATTATCGACCGCCGCGGCAGCCACTGCGTCAAATGGGACAAGATGGAGGCAATCTATGGCGTACCCGCCGCGGATGGCTTGTCGATGTGGGTGGCCGATATGGATTTTCGCGCCCCGGATTGCATCCTGAAAGCAGTTCAGGATCAAGTCGATCACGGGATCATGGGTTATTTCGGCGACGATAGCAAATACCGTGCCGCGATCCAGTGGTGGATGTCCCACCGCCATGGTTGGGATCTGGACCCAAACGCGATTTTCACGACGCATGGCTTGGTGAATGGAACGGGCCTGTGTGTGGATGCCTTTACGGCACCCAGGGATGGCGTGGTGTTGTTCACGCCGGTCTATCATGCTTTTGCGCGTGTTATCGAGGCCGCGGGGCGCGACGTTGTCGAATGCCAAATGGTAAACGAGGCCGGGCGCTATCGCATGGATTTTGACGCATATGATGCGCAAATGACCGGGCGCGAAACGATGGTCATTCTGTGCTCGCCACACAATCCAGGGGGCTGTGTCTGGACGCGCGAAGAGCTGCAAGGCGTTGCGGATTTTGCGCAGCGCCATGACCTTGTGCTGGTTTCGGACGAAATTCACCACGATCTGATCATGCCGGGTCACACCCACATCCCGATGACGGCAATTGACGGAATTGAAGACCGTTTGGTGATGATGACGGCCACGACCAAGACGTTCAATATCGCCGGAAGTCATTCAGGTAATGTGATTATTCCGGATCCGAAGTTACGCGCGACATTCGCGGCACGGATGGCGGCTTTGGGTATTTCGGCCAACAGCTTCGGCCTCTTTATGGCAACGGCGGCCTATAGCCCTGAAGGCGCCGAGTGGGTCGACGGATTGTGCGCTTATCTTGACGGCAATCGCAAAATTTTTGATGCGGGGATCAATGCTATACCAGGGCTGCAGTCCATGGAATTGGGTGCGACCTACCTGTCCTGGGTTGATTTTTCGCGAACAGGTATGGCGATGGACGAATTCACGTCCCGGGTACAAAATAAGGCACGGATCGCCGTCAACCACGGGCCAACGTTTGGCACTGGGGGCGAGAATTTCCTGCGCTTTAATATCGCAACACCCCGTGCACGAATCCACGAAGCGGTCGCACGCATGGCAGACGCATTTTCTGACCTTCAATAGACCTGTTCGGGTCTACAATAAACTTACCCGCCAAAGGGCGCGCGCGTGATAACTTCGAAAGTGCCATCTTGACGCTGACCCAAAAGGCAAAGGCTGTCGATCCAAAGTTGCGTGTTTTGCAGCGGGGCCTGCGCGCATTCGATCTTTGCGCGGGCCGTCTCTTTGTCTTGCGCCGGGCCCGTCAGCGTCAAATGAAAACGGAATTGGTCCAAAACATAAGGGTAACCCCATTTCTGCAACAAAGCCTCTTGGCGCGGCGTCAAAGTCGCCTTGCGACGGCGTGTTAGCTCATCTTGATTTGGAGGCGCGCGGTATCCGTCCAAATCTTTGACACAACGGTCCGCAACTGCCTGTAATGACGTGTGTTCCTTTGGCGCAGTTAGGGCAAAAAACGCCCCCATTTGTTCTAGCGTCAAAGAGTCCAGCGCAAACGGACGGAAGTCGCAGCAAAGCTGCACCAAATCAGAAGCTAGCGCTGTGGCATGCTTATTTTCAGCCAAATGAAACGGCGCTTTGATTGTGCCGTGAAATCCGTATTTTCGAGGTCGCTGCGTTATGCTGGCTTGAAATTCGTCCATTTGTGCAACGCTTTGAGCGGAACGATTGTCCCAACCCAGCCACGCTGCCCCGAAATCGCCCCAGGCCCCATCAGGAACAACATATATCGCGAACCGCGTGTACATCTTAAGCGGAAAGCTTATCCTTACGGATCAATGCAACAGGAATTTCTAGGTCAGAAACGAAATCACGCGGCGCGAAATCGGACACAGCCGTCATGCGTTTGAATTCGTATTGCATTTCGGCGCCCTCTTCCTGACTTGCAACAATCAAACACTGAAACAGCATCCGCGCGCCATCAAACAGCCCAACAAATCCGCGCAACTGGCGCGCATCTTCTAATGCAACAGAAAACCCGCTTTCCCACATGCGCAGCACACGGATATCACCGTCAGGCGTAACCAACCTTAGCTTGGATGCCTTTTTCAGACGTTTTGTCCGCGCCGCATCCAATCCGGCCTGAACTGCATCTGGGACATAGGTGCTCATGTACTTTATCCTTAACAACCCCACCTATGTTGTGACCTGAAGTAATTGAATTTCAAGTTAAAAAATCCCAAGAAATTTGGCTTAAGCATGCCGCAACGCAGCACGTGTGCACAAGCGCAGAGCATTTGCGCTTAAGCAGGTATAGGTCTGGAATATGTTGTGACTTATTGTGCACAAGCAGAATACATCAGCGGAGATATTTTAATGGGCTTGCTCATCGACGGGGTCTGGCACGACACTTGGTACGATACGAAATCGTCAAACGGGAAATTTCAACGCTCAGTTGCAAAATTTCGAAGCTGGATCACCAAAGATGGCAGTCCAGGCCCAAGCGGCGCCGGGGGATTCGCAGCTGAAAGTGGGCGGTATCATCTATACGTGTCGATGGCATGTCCCTGGGCGCATCGCACGCTGATCTTTCGCATCTTGAAAGGATTAGAATCGCATATTTCGATTTCCGTTGTGCATCCTGATATGTTGTCGGAAGGTTGGACGTTCGAAGCGGATGGCGACGGTGCAACAGGGGATCACCTGTTTCATTCGCCTTTTGTACGCGACATTTATACCAGGGCAGATCCGCAATTTTCAGGCCGGGTGACCGTTCCTATCCTGTGGGATAAGAAAGCGCAGACAATTGTCAGCAATGAAAGCTCGGAAATTATCCGAATGTTCAATTCTGCATTCGACTCAACGACTGGCAATGACCTGGATTTTTGGCCCGCCGATCAGCGAGACCAGATCGAAAAGGTGAATGCCAGAATCTACAGCGACGTGAACAATGGCGTTTACAAATGCGGTTTTGCGACGACCCAGTCAGCCTATGATGCAGCAGTGACACCGCTGTTTGAGACATTGGACTGGCTCGAAAACAGGTTGGGAAAGTCGCGCTATTTGATGGGCGCGCGCCAAACCGAGGCCGACTGGCGGCTTTTCACCACACTGGTGCGTTTTGATCCGGTCTATCACTTGCATTTCAAATGCAATCGAAAACGGATAGTGGATTACCCAAACCTCTGGGCCTACACCCGCGACTTATATCAAACGCCAGGCATCGCGCAGACCGTCAATATGGCCCATATCGTGCGTCACTATCATTATAGCCATGACGGTATTAACCCGCATCGCATCATACCCATTAACCCAGACTTGGATTGGGCCGCGCCACATGGGCGCAGCTGAAGGCTGGTAGTAAGACGTTGAACCACTTGCCTTTTCAACAGACAAGTGGTTCAGGTTTCATAAGCGTAACAATGGTTACGCCTTAAGCCGCGTTTCTTCTTCACGCGGCAAAGCGTAGTGTTCCACCATCGCCGCAAGATCTTCTGGCGGCGTTGCCGATTGCACAAAAGCGCAAGCATTCGTTGCATGCGAAAAGATCGATCCATCCGAAAAGAAGCGCGTGTTTGTCACGAAAATGACGCGCGTTTCTGGGCAGCGGTAATTCGCATAATCCGCGACAGCCAACGCAGATCCCCGTTGTAGGACAAGGTCCAAAATTATAACATCTGGGGCTTTGATATTGATTGTTCCAATTGCATGTTCTTGGCTCTCTGCCACCCGAACGCGCATACCGCAGCGCTGTAGGTGACGTTGCCAAAGCAGACCTAATTCAGGTGCACTTTGTACTATTAATACGTCCATAGTCCCTCCGTGCTCGTTCAATTGCGGTAGCACATTCCCGCCCACTACTCTTCCCACGATGACCTTGTCGCTATAGAGGTTAATAGAGAATTAATTTAACTGTTTGGTTAATAAAATAGGGCAATTTTGAGCCAATTTGTGCCGATGTCGCTTGAAAAATGTGCACTTTTCCGTTTTCCACAGACGTGGGATATCATCTTATAAGGCCACTCTATATGGAGCAAGAGCAACTTAATGCCGCGCAACGTGATCATGGCGGTGGGTTGGATTCGGCGATTGCCAAATGGGGCGGAACGAGGGCAAGTTGGATCGATCTGAGCACAGGTATTAACCCTGTTCCCTATTCACTACCTCAGGTTGAGAAATCCGACTGGACGGCTTTACCAGATCGCAACGCTCAAAATGCGCTGCTAATCGCTGCGCGCACGTTCTGGAACGTCCCAGAGCAAGCAGATATTTTAGCCGCCCCAGGTGCATCGTCCCTCATTGCCGCGCTTCCCACAGTTATAGACGGGAAATCCGTGCACGTCCCAACCCCGACTTACAATGAACACGCAGCCGCCTTCGAAGCGCGCGCCTGGAACTTGGTCGATCATCAAAGTGACGCCGATGTACAAGTTTTAGTTCATCCTAATAATCCAGATGGGCGGCTTTGGGATCTAAGCCAGCCGCATGCGAACGGACTTATCATTGACGAAAGTTTTGGCGACACTGTTCCTGCCACATCACATATTGCGCGGACCCGCGGCCCAAATACAATTGTGCTTAAAAGTTTTGGAAAATTTTGGGGGCTGGCCGGTTTGCGCTTAGGCTTCGCGATTGGGTGCCCGTCCCTCATCGCTCAACTGTGCGACGCAATTGGGCCTTGGGCGGTGTCTGGGCCCGCGCTGCGGATTGGTGCAGTGGCACTTAATGATGCTGATTGGGCTGCGCAAACCCGTTCGCGCCTTAGATTGGATTCAGATCTCCTAGATGCGCTGATGCAACGTTCGGGCGCGACACTCTGTGGTGGGACAACCCTGTTTCGGCTTTATGAGGTCGCAGATGCGCAAGACGTTCAAAACCGTTTGGCCAAGCACCATATCTGGTCGCGTATCTTCCCTTATTCCTCTCGATGGATACGTCTGGGACATCCCCCAAGCCAAGCCTGGCCCCGTTTAGAAGCTGCCATTCAGGCATGAGCCATGCTCTTATCCTTGTTTTGGCACTTCTCTTAGATGCGCTTTTGGGTGAGCCTCGCTGGCTTTGGACAAGGGTCCCGCATCCTGCTGTGTTGATGGGCCGGCCAATTGCTTGGGCAGACCGCGTCCTGAATAACGACACAAAATGGATGGGATGCATCCTTATCAGCGCTTTGTGCTGTATTGGCTGGGGGATTGGGTTAAGCTTGAGCCTATTGGGGCCATGGATCGAAGTCATCGGAATCGCTATCTTGTTGGCTCAACGCTCTTTAACACAACATATCGAGGTCGTTGCGCGTGAGCTGCGCATGTCCTTGCCATCTGCGCGCCGTGCCACTCAGATGATTGTCAGCCGCGATACAGCGCATATGGATGGGCCTCAATTGACACGATCCGCTTTAGAAAGTGGGGCCGAGAACCTTAGCGACGGCGTAATTGCCCCTGCGTTTTGGGCGCTATTGTTCGGCCTGCCTGGCATTGTCGTTTATAAAATAATCAACACAGCAGACAGCATGATTGGCTACAAAACGACCAAGCACGTCAATTTCGGGTGGGCCACAGCGCGCTTAGATGATGTCGTGAATTGGGGTCCTGCCCGTTTGACCGCCGGACTGTTGTGGATCACTGGCGGCGCACGGGCGAACTGGCGACATATTATTGAAGACGCCCACAAACACAAATCCCCCAATGCAGGCTGGCCCGAGGCCGTGTTGGCGCGAACCCTAAATGTCGCGTTGGCCGGTCCCAGAATGTATCATGGGGTAATGCAAGACTTGCCTTGGGTGCATGAACCGGGCGAAAAAAAGGTCGGCCCAGCCCAAATCGAACAAGGCATTCATCAAATCTGGTCTGCCTGGAAGGTATTTGTAAGTATCAACTTGATATTGGTACTGTGTATGTGATTCCTAGAAAGTGACCTTATGCGGTTTTTCGCGCTTATTTGTGTGTGCCTTTTCTTGCCTCTGCCCAGCTTTGCAGCCTGTGGTGGAAATTTTATAAGCTTTGTAAACTCTTTGGAAGATGAGGCACAGTCCATTGGGTATCAGCCTGATCTGACACAACGCTTTTTCGCAAATGTACGCCAAGATCCGAAAGTCTTGAAAGCAGACCGGGCTCAGGGCGTGTTTCAAAAACCGTTTGTCGAATTTTCGCGCCGTTTGATCTCCCAGCAACGCTTAAACAAGGGACGCGATCTTGGGCAACGTTACGACAGCGTTTTTAAGCGGATTGAACAAGAATACGGCGTTGACCGCGGCGTTTTGTTGGCGTTCTGGGCTTTTGAAACAGATTATGGGGCGTTTCAGGGGAACTTTAACACCCTCAATGCGCTGATCACACTTTCGCATGATTGCCGTCGTCCGGACCTCTTTCGTCCCCAAGTATTTGCAGCGCTTGAATTATTTCGGCGCGGTGAGTTTGATCCGCAACGTACCACCGGAGCTTGGGCAGGTGAAATTGGCATGGTTCAAATGCTGCCAGGTGATATTTTGGAAAACGGGGTCGATGGCGATGGTGACGGTCATGTCCGGTTGAAAAGCTCTGCGACAGATGCATTGGTCTCTGCTGGTAAAATGCTTCAACACTTTGGATGGTCGCGAAACCAACCTTGGCTTCAAGAGGTTCGCGTTCCTGACACTATGGATTGGTCGAATTCTGGATTGGCCACGCAAATGCACACGCAAGACTGGGCGCAGTTGGGGATTACGCCGCGTTCAGGTCAGTTGCCTGATCTCCCTGCATCTTTGATCCTCCCACAAGGCCACAAGGGTCCTGCGTTTCTAGCCTATCCCAATTTTCGGGTTTATTTTGAATGGAACCAAAGCTTTACCTACGTTCTGACAGCGGCCTACTTTGCGACCCGCATAGAAGGCGCCAATCGGTATGACGAAAGGCAGCCGGACACGGGGTTGAGTGGCGATCAAATGAAACAGCTTCAGCGCAAATTAAAATCCATGGGACATGATGTTGGCAAAATTGATGGCATCCTGGGCGCGCGCACCAGAGCAGCCGTACAAATCGAACAAGCAAAGCGCGGTATGCCCGCCGACGCCTGGCCTACACCTGACTTTTTAAAACGGCTTTAAACAGGGCAGTCTTACCATCTTCGAAGCAGACTTTAAGCAACCAGGGTTTCGGCTTTCTTAAGGTCGACGCTGACGAGTTGGCTGACACCTTGCTCTTGCATCGTCACCCCGAACAACCGATCCATCCGCGCCATCGTAACCGCATGATGCGTAATAATTAAAAACCTTGTGTCGGTTTGGCGGCACATTTCATCCAGCAGGTCGCAGAACCGCGTGACATTGGCATCATCCAAGGGCGCATCGACTTCATCCAACACACAAATAGGCGCAGGATTCGCCAAAAATACTGCAAAAATCAAAGCAAGCGCCGTCAAAGTCTGCTCGCCACCCGAAAGCAAGCTGAGCGTCGACAGCTTCTTGCCTGGCGGTTGGCACATGATTTCCAAACCGGCTTCAAGCGGATCGTCGCTTTCTACCATAACCAAGTTCGCCTCCCCGCCTGCAAATAAATGCCTGAACAGCAAAGAAAAATTGCTGTTTACCTGTTCGAAAGCGGTCAATAAGCGCTCTCGGCCCTCTTTGTTGAGGTTCGCGATGGCCGTGCGCAGCGTTTTGATCGCTTCTTCCAAATCTCCTTGCTCACGCTTCAGTGTATCATATTCGTCCTGCACCTCTTTAGCGTCTTCCTCAGCGCGCAGATTTACAGCACCCAACGCATCACGTTGACGCTTTAGTCGGTTCACATCAGCCTCGAGCGTATCTGACCCCGGAATATCGTCGGGCGTAGTTTCCAAGTGCGTTAACAATTGGTTTGGCGTGACCTGATGTTCTTCAGCGATTCGCTCTGCTGCCGCCGACGTGGTTTCGCGCGCAGCTTCCACCCGTGCTTCGGCCCGTGCTCGGGCCTCACGCGCATCAGACGCCAAACGCTCTGCATCACGTTCTGTTTCTGACGCTGAACGCCGGGTACTTTCCCCAACGGACAAAGCATCGCTTGCAGCGGCTTTTCGCGCTTCTGCTTGTTTCAATTCTTGCAACAATGCGTCGCGTCTGGACGCAATATCTGCCGGAGCCACCTGAGCCTGTTCCAATTCAGTCTCTGACACGTCCCGCCGCTCTATCAGTTCTGAAGAACGCGCAGAAGCCGTCACCAAACGATGTTTCCATCCGCTTAACTCTTTTGAAATCTCTTGGGTCCGCTTTGTGCGCGCTTCGCCCGTCCGACGCTCTTCATCCAACGCCGCGCGCCGTGACATCATCGTGATACGCGCGGCCTCGACCGTCATGCGCAAATCTTCAATTGCAGTGCGCGCATCCGTCAAATCTTCTAAAGTATTCAGCGCGGCTTCGGCGTCAGTAACTTGTTGGCGTGCGGCCATCGCCTCATCTTCGTGGCGCCGGACTGCAAGCCCTAAGCTTTCCAACTTTCCTTGCGCCAAAGTTCGATCCGCTTCAGCCCGGCTTAGCGCCCGACTGGCCTCGGCTACCATTTTATCCGCTTGTTTTCGCGCATGACGTGCTTCGCCATCTGCCACAGACGCCTCTTGCAAACGAAGCTTAAGCGCCTCATGCGCCTGCTCGGCAGCTTCCGCCCGAACGCCTGCATGTTCCAAGGATTGTTTCAACTCTTCCAAACGGTTCAATTGTTGCAAACGTAACGCCGCAGCCGAGGGTGCGTCTTCAGCCCAGGCTCGAAATCCATCCCAGCGCCAAAGATCCCCTTCTGTCGACACCAATCGCTGGCCTGGTTTCAATTCCGATTGCAGGGCCGCTGCATCCGCGACATCTGCCACGCCAATTTGCGCAATCCGACGGCGCAAAGCGTTTGGCACATCGACGTACAACCCCAATGGTTGAACATTCCCGGGCAAAGGTTGGTCGTGATCATATCGCGGCATAGGGGCCCAACCTGATGGGCCATCGGACCCTACGATCGGTGCCCGCAAGTCATCCGCCAAAGCCGCCCCAAGCGCCTTTTCATACCCAGGCTTCACATTCAGGCTGTCTACGATCTGCCCGCCCTCAGCCGTGTCACGTTCTACCAATTTGGCCAACGCGCCGGCCTCTGCGCGCAGGGCATTAAGTTCACCCGAAGCCTCCGACCGCTCGGCCCGCGCATCCGCTTCGCGCGCTTGTGCATCCGCCCGGGCATCATCAGCGTTTTTCAAATCAACTTCAGCCTGATGCGCCATATCTGCTGCCTTGGTTTCCGCTTGCGCCGCGGTCGTGAAATCCGTTGCAGCTGTTTCCAAGGCGGTTTCGGCCGTTTTCATGGCCGCTTTTGCACGCAGCGCTTCGGCCTCGGCTTTGCGCTGAGTAGTTCGGCTGTCTTGCGCCAAACGAGCTGCTGATTGATGGCGCGCAGACAAGCGCGCAACATCTTCAGTTTGCTGACCCAGATCGGCCTCTCGGTCCTGCAAGACTTGCGCCGCTTCAGCTGCTGCCTGCGTGGCTGCGTTCAGGGTGTCTGCGAAACCTTCGTTCGCTTTCGAAATTTCACAGGCTTCCCAGTCTAGCTGTTCTATCGTATTTTCAGCATCTGCGTTCAACTCTGCCTCGCGATCGATGTCACGACTCAACTGGATCACGCGCTTGCTCAGTGTCGCAATCAAATCGGTTGCCCGTTCTTCTTGCTCGATCAAGCTGTCACGCTGCACAGCCAAACGTTGGGCAAGAGCCGCAGCGATCGCTTCTTCTTCGCGCAAGCCAGGCAAAGTCTCTTCGGCTGTGGACAGCGCCTTAACCGCCTCGCGCAGGCGGGCTTCCGTTTGCGACGCAACCAAAAGGCGCGCGCGCAGCTCTTCTTCTGCAACCCCGCGCGCATCCTCAGCTTCGCGCCACCGCCGATACAGCAACATCCCTTCCGCACGACGCAGACCTGCGCCAATCTCACGATAGCGCGCAGCCTGTCGCACCTGTCGCGCAAGCTGTGCCAATTGATGGCCCAATTGTTCCAGCACGTCATCAACCCGTACTAAATTGGTTTCCGCCCCTTTCAGCTTCAATTCCGCTTCATGGCGACGTTGATACAGCCCAGAGATCCCAGCGGCCTCTTCTAAAATTCGTCGACGCGCCTTTGGCTTTGCGTTAATCAATTCTGAGATCTGGCCCTGACGCACCAAGGCTGGTGAATGTGCGCCAGTCGACGCATCCGCAAACAGCATCTGAACGTCGCGTGCGCGCACGTCTTTGCCATTCGTTTTATACGCACTTCCCACATCCCGGGTAATCCTGCGCACGATGTCTAAAGTGTCGAGATCGTTGAAACCCGCTGGTGCCAGCCGGTCTGAATTATCGATATGCAAGGAAACTTCGGCAAAATTGCGGGCCGGGCGGGTGGCTGCGCCGGCAAAAATGACGTCTTCCATCCCTCCGCCACGCATAGCCTTTGCCCGTGTTTCCCCCATGACCCAACGCAACGCTTCCAACAAATTGGACTTTCCACAGCCGTTAGGCCCCACGACACCGGTCAGACCATCCGCAATGATCAAATCTGTCGGGTCCACAAAGCTTTTAAAACCAGTCAGGCGAAGTTTGGAAAATCGCACGGGTATGATTCCTTTAGTGCCCGCACATTTGGCCAAGTCTCAAAGTCCAAGTCAATCGACAGACACCATAACCTGAAGCACTTCGGCGGTTATCCACAACATATTGCCCAAGTGACAGATACCTGAACCCGTTTCGCACATTGTCAGTTGGTCGCACCGGTCATATAAACTTACCAATTCTAATCTCTACGAGACGTTATGCCATTCCGACCCGTCAAAGCCGAAAAGCTGTCCTTGGCCGTTGTCCGCCAGATTGAAGACCTCATTCTACGTGGTATCTTGCGTCCAGGAGAACGCTTACCATCGGAAAGAGACCTTGCAGAGCGCTTCGACGTCTCGCGCCCTTCGCTACGCGATGCGCTTGGACACCTTCAAGACAACGGACTCGTATCTTCCAAAGCAGGCGCCGGAATCTATGTCGGGGATGTCTTGGGTTCGGCATTTTCTCCGGCACTTCAAGATCTAATGTCGCGCCATGAAACAGCTGTAGACGACTATTTGGCATTCCGACGAGACATGGAAGGTCTAGCCGCCGCCCGAGCAGCACAAACCGGATCGGCTACAGATCTGGCAGTTGTCAATTCAGTGTACGAACAAATGGTAAGTGCACATCAAAAACGCGACAAAGACCGTGAGGCCGCCTTGGACGCGCAGTTCCACATGGCGATTGTTGAGGCCAGTCACAATGTCATCATGCTTCACATGATGCGGTCGATGTATGAATTGTTGCAGTCCGGTGTTTTTTACAATCGCCAAGTCATGTTTGGACAATCCACAACACGGGATATCTTGCTAGAACAGCACAGAGACATCAACATCGCGTTACAAGCAAAAGATCCACAGCAAGCGCGCAACGCCGTCGAAACCCACTTGGACTATGTTCGAAAGTGCTTAAGGGACAGCCGCCGCGCGGAAGCGAATGAAAATATTGCCCGCTTAAGGCTCGATCACCAAGGTTAAGATCGGAAACTGTTTCGGACGCGGGACGCATTGCATAAGCAATGCATCTTATACACCCTGGCTTAGACTAATACAAATAATGCCCTGCCACGCTGCGCGTTCTCAGGGCATTAAAGATATTGTAGTCTTCTATTAAAGGCAGGGGGACGCTGTAAATCAGTGAAGCTTCGTTTCCACCAGCCCAATTGCTTCGTCGATCAGACCCTTGCTGCTTGCATCAGTCATCTGTTTGGCAAGAACGTCCCGTGCAGCGGCGACGGCAATTGTCACTGCTTGGTCGCGCACTTCTTTGACGGCCGAGCTTTGTGCACTTGCTATCTGCTCTTCTGCAGCAGCGACACGGCGCTCAATAGATGCTTTCAGATCCTCTTTCGCCTGATTTGCAGCGCTTTGGGCGTCTTCTTTTGCTTGCGCGACTATGCGGTCCGCCTGGGCTTGAACGTCTTTTTGCTTGCGCTCGTATTCCGCCAACAAGGACTTGGCTTCTTCTTGCAATGCCTTCGCCTCTTGGATTTCGGCCGAGATATCATCGGCGCGCTTGTCCAAAAGTCCCATGATCATAGTCGGCACTTTGAAATAGAATAAGACGCCCAAGAACAACAGGAATGCAATCAAGACAACAAAGTCAGAATTCCCCAGCGAAAAGAACGGACCTTTGGCAGCCAAGGCAGGGCTTGCGATGCCCAACGACAGCACCGCCGCACTTATGATACGCGTCATCATTGAGTTCACCCTTTCATGCGTGCAGCAACAGCAGAAGTTACAGACTTTGCGTCTGCTTTTCCACCCAAGGCCGTCACAATGTCCTGCGCCGTGTCATTTGCGACGTCTTTGACGCTGTCCAATGCTCCGGCACGGATAGCAGCAATCGCCTGTTCAGACTCGGCAGTCCGCGCGGAAATCTCTGCGTCAGCTTTTTCTATGGCCAGGTCTAGATCTTTTTGAATGGCCGCCCGCGTTTCAGCCGCAATCGTTTGCGCCTGCGCCCGGGCGTCGGCCAAAGCTTGGTTATATGCCTGTTCAGCATCCGCCGCTTTGGACTTCATATCTTCGGAATTGGCAATCGCGTTTGTGATCGTGCCCTGACGTTCTGCCAAAATCGCAGCAATCCGAGGCAGCGCAATCCGCGACAGCACAAAGTAGATGACCGCCAAAGTGACAATCAGCCAGAAGATTTGGTTGCCGAACCAGTCGGCGCACAGTTGTGGCATGCCAACGGCGCTGCCTCCTGCATCCACACATGCACCAGCGCTGTGATCTGCCCCGTGTGTTTCGGTAGCCATTTTAGTATTCTCCTCGAACCGGTTTTACTACCGGACGTCCTTTGTTCGGACGTCCGGCGCGTAAGGATGGCTCGGTCAGATTTAGACCGCGAACATCAACAGCAAAGCAACGAGGAACGAAAAGATCCCCAGGGCTTCTGCAAACGCGATCCCGATGAACATTGTCGCAGTTTGACCTGCGGCGGCTGAAGGGTTGCGCAGGGCGCCGGCCAAGTAATTGCCAACGACATTGCCCACACCACCAGCTGCGCCACCCATGCCGATGCATGCGAGACCCGCGCCGATGAATTTACCCATTTCTACGATATCGCCTTCCATGTGTTTTCTCCTTACGATGGAATTTCGAATGATTGTTGTCAGACCTTTAGTGGTGAGGATGCAGCGCATCCTTCAGATACACACAGGTCAGAATTGTGAATACATAAGCCTGGATAAAGGACACCAAGACCTCAAGCGCGTAAACAGCGGTGATTGCAGCGATTGAAATCGGCGCGATCGCAACGGCAGCTGCAAAGGCCGCGAATACTTTAACCACCGCGTGGCCCGCCATCATGTTGCCCGCCAAACGAATAGAGTGACTGATCGGGCGCACGAAATACGAAATGACTTCGATAAGGGCCAAGATCGGACGCAACGGCAGCGGAGCAGCAGATATCCAGAACATTTTCAGGAACGACGCGCCATGCAGCACGAAGCCCAAGATCGTCACCCCTAAAAACACCATCATCGCCATAACTGCGGTGACCGCGATGTGCGATGTGGTTGTGAACGCCATGGGCAACAGTCCCAGGAAGTTGGCGCAGAGCACGAACATGAACAATGTCATAATATAAGGAAAGAAACGCACCGCGTCTTTACCGGCAACGTCTTCAACCATCTTGTAGATAAAGCCATAGGCCAGCTCGGCCACCGATTGACCGCGTCCTGGAACGACTGCGCGCTTGGAAGTCGTCAGCACCAAAAGACCAACAATCGCCAACACGGACAAAGCCATCCACAAAGTGACGTTTGTAGGGGTGTACCAATGCACCGCATCGCCGCCAAACAACGGTTTGACGATGAACTGATCCATTGGGTGGAAGACCAAACCGCCTTCTTCGCCGCCTTTTTCCGCCATTTTCAGGCCCCTTCATCTTTCGCGGCATCAGCCGCTTCATGTTCTTTCTGAAGCTCTTTGGCCGTACGCATCATAACGTTGATGCCCGCAGCCAGCCCCAGCAATGTAAACAGCACCAGGAAGATGGGAAGTGTTCCCAGCAGGCGATCCAGCCCGTACCCGATACCAAAGCCGATCAACAAACCGACCACCATTTCCAACACCATTCGCCAACCCGCGTGGGCCTGGGAGTAGTGCTCTTCCACGTGGGGTGTGTCGTCTTGCTGCGCTGCCTTGAGCGCTTTGAGACGGGTATCCAAGTCAGCCATACGTTGGTCTGGGGACATGCCTACACCCTGTGCGTGGTTGTCGTTTGGATAAGCTGGCATCCCCCATGAGTCAATGCACTGAAAAGCCAGCGTTGGATTATCTTAACTATTTGTTTTATTGAGTTTATTTTGCTAAGTGAAGATGTGGGTTCAGTGTGTCGCAAGTCACGATTGAGGCATTTGGCGCGTTTTTGGCATTTAACCAAATGGTTGACCTTCGCGTACAGAGAAACTTAATCCTGTCCTATAAGCGGCGTGTCGTTTCGTTGGATGCACCAGTCTGTTATGAAGGTCACAGATGAGCCTTGCCCTTGATATTATTTTCGCCGCACTTGCGGATCCAACCCGCCGTCAAATTCTGATGATGCTGTTGGAAGACGATATGGCAGTTACCGATGTTGCCGATCCATTTGAGATGTCTTTGGCCGCTATTTCGAAACATTTGGGTGTGCTGACGCGCGCAGGGCTGATCACACAAGAGCGTCGCGGCCGCGTGAAGTGGTGCAAGCTTGACCCAGATGCTTTGCGCGATGCGTCGATTTGGATGCAGAGTTTTGGTCAGTTTGAAGCTGTGCATCTGGACGCATTTGAAAAGTTTTTGCAGCGCGAGGATCTACAAGACGTGGATCCGACATCTGACTGAGCGTTTGACGTTTTTTTCGGCTGGCGGACATGAACCGCACTTGTTCAAAACACACCTCTTTACACTTCGATCCATGCCCTGCGCATAACTTTGACTTTTAGCGGCTTGAGCGCAGTGGGAAAGGTTATCGCCGGTTCCCCCTGGTCGAATGAAGAACGCAATCAGACGCGCAGTCTGCGTTACGTATGAACAGGATGGGGATCTTCGCGCAACAACAGAACCAGGGCCAAGACCGTAAGTGCAATTCCGCCCAGAACAAGGCCCGCGGGCACTCCACGCCCCAGTATGGCCTCCCACATGATGACCCAAGTGGGTGTAAGATAGGTGTAGGCCATGACTTTTGCTGCTGGCAGATGCATTGTGGCAAATTGCAAAAGAACGAAGGTCATGGCGCTGGCGAAAACTGCCAAATATGCGAGTGTTATCCAAACAATGGTAGGAAGTTCACCCCAAGCTATTGCGCGCAATTCCGACCAAGCAAAGACAGTTAGCAACAGCCCGCCAGCCACAAGCATTCCCAAGGTAAAAACAACAGCGGGCTCGCCGCGATTAAGCTTGCGCACCATAGGCGTGTAGATTGCGTGCGCCACACAGCCAAAGAAATAGATCAGTTCGCCCCGACCTAAGTCAAGCTGACGCGCGGCGTTCAAATCTCCGCGAAAGATCACCCACAGCGCTCCGGTGGCTCCTATTGCCAACGCGGCGGCCATGCGCATGGACAAAATTTGTGACAGCAAAAGCCAACCAAAACCCGCAGCCAAGATCGGCGTGAGTGTAAAAACTGCTGCGGCGCTTACAGCTGGTGCTGTTTTTAGGCCTTCGAACATAAGAACAAAGTAGGTGGCAAACAAACCACCCAACACCAGATAGCGCCAAGGTGCACGCACAGCAGATCGTGGAATACCCGTTGTGGCCAAAGCTGCAATTAAAATCACAGCGGCAGCCAGCCAAAACCGCACAGCATTCAAAGCAGAGGGCGCTATTTCATTTGCAGCCATAGCCCCAAGTGAAAAGCTGCCCGCAACCAACGCTGAAAAAGAGAGCATCGCAAAATGCCCCATGGTTGCTGGGCTTAAATGTCCCAACTTTTTGCCTCGGATTTTAAATGAGTCAGGAACGCTTGGACTTTGGTGGTGCGATGTAAATCCACATGGGTCACCAGCCAAAGCGGGCCAGACCATTCATCTTTGGGCGGAATGACTTCGACCAAGTTGGGATCTTTGCGGGCCTCGACCACTGGCATAAATCCGATCCCAGCACCGGCGCGAATGGCAGCATCCATGGACCAACTGTCCGCACCACGAAATCGGATTGCAGTTTCTGGCACGCGCGCGCGCAACCAACGAGAGAACGGGGCGCGACTGTCTTCACGGTCATGAGCGACAAAGCGATGTTGCGCCAACTCAGCTTCATTTGCAGGCAAGCCATGCGTGTCAATGTAACTTTGCGCGGCGTACATACCCACCCGTTGACGAAAAAACGGCTGAACAACATTGTCGGGTTGTTCAGGGGCGTTGCCCGCACGAATGGCGACATGTGCCTCGCCATATTCTAGCCGAAACACCCGATCACCCGTCAAAAACCGGATGATTATATCGGGGTAAAGATCTTGGAAGCTTTGCAAAATTGGCGCGAGCAAGGGGGAAAAAGACACAAGCGACGTGATCACCAACTCGCCCGAGACGCCCGCGCCCTGCCCTTTGATCCGCCCTTCAAGCTGCGCGAATTGCTCGTCAGTGGTTTGTGCGACGCGCAATAGATCCTGACCGGCCTCAGTTGCAGTATACCCACGTGCGTGCCGTTGGAACAGTTTGGCCCCAAGCCGTTGTTCTAACGCGTCTATATGGCGGATAACGGTCGCATGATGCACACCCAAAACATCCGCAGCGCCGCTAACCGTACCCAACCGCGCCACGTGAAACGCAGTGCGGATTTCATCCCAATTTTCCATGGTGCCCTTTGTGCAAATTTCCACACACCCAGCATTGTAGCCTAGTTATGTTCGAATTCACAAACTCAAAGGATTACGATCAGAGCGAAATGCCGGGTTATTTCGTTCCGTTTGAGCTGTTGGTCGCAGCGGCAATCGTCAAGAGCGCCGAGGCGCGCACAGGGCTGGCCACCCGCAGGCTGCCAGAAGCGCCCGTTCCCGAGCTTGTTGCGATTGTGAAAGGAGTCGTGGCGACGGACAACCCGTTGGCCAAGGCCGGCGTAGTCAGAGCGATCAGGGCAAGGGCAACACATGCAGTCTTCATAACGAACTCCTAAAAATCATGCTTACTATTAAGTTAAACTTGACTACCATATGTGGAAAATTTGAGTCAATGAAACCGCAACTCAATCCAAGGAGATGGTTAACGCGGATAGGGACGGTGTTATGCGTCGCTTTCGTCCGTCGTTTTGCGATCCGCCCGCCAAATCACGCCCGCCAGGTACAGACCAATACCAGACAGCAGCAACATCAATCCCAGCAACATCGCAATCCCATTGTTCGCCGTCAAAACCGCACCCGTCACTTGCGTCAAGGCGGCCCCAATCGCGACAATCAACGCCCCGCCCAAACCGGACGCACTTCCCGCTAAATCTTGGCGGACCGACATGGACCCAGCGCGGGCCGAAGGCGTGGTCATCCCATTTCCAACCCCAGCCGTGATTGCCGCAACGAATATCAAAAACGGGTGAAACAGCCCCAAAGAATACGCCAACAACACGATACCAATGCCCGCCACAGGCACACTGCGCCCCAGCAGGATCATACGTGCCGTTCCCATACGCCGTGATAATTGCCCCGCCAGAAAACTGCCCGCAAAAAACCCAAGGGTAATTGAGCCAATCCCCAACCCTAAGACGGCCGGCGATAGGCCCAGAATGTCAGTTCCCACGAAAGGCGCCCCCGCAACGAACACATAAAATGCGCCAATTCCGCAAGACATCACCCCCGCATAAGCCCAGAACATCCGGTTCTTCAGCAAATCAGGATAGGCCCGCAGCTGGTGCGCAAACGTGCTGTGGCGCTGCGTATTCGTTTCGCCCGCATCCCAATAACACAGGGCAAACAGCGCAAGTCCCAACCCAGCATATACCCAAAAGATAGCACGCCAACCGAAGATTTGGTCTAAAATCCCACCGACTGACGGGCCCAACATCGGGGCAATCGCCATGGCCATCGCCAGATATCCAAGCCGGCTGGCAGCGTCTTCGGCGCCGTAAACGTCCCGCACCATCGCTGCACTCACGACGGATCCAGCCGCAATCGCTGCTTGCAGGGTTCGAAATATCAAGAAAATCCACAAGGATTGCGCCAAGGCCGCACCGATTGAGGCAACGACAAACACAGCTGTAGCCCACAGAATTACCGGCCGACGCCCAAACCGATCCGATGCAGGCCCTAAGACCAAAAACAAGGCTGCATTTACTGCTAAAAATCCGGATACTGCGATACTGGTTTGTGCATAGCTCGCATCAAAATCTTGGGCGATTGCCGACAAAGACGGCGCGATCATATTGAATGACAGCACGGACAGGGACGTCATAAATGCGAGCGTTAAGAACCGTGGTGGGGATTGCGAGAGCAGTGACATGGCGTGCCTGAATGGAACATCGTGCCAGTGTTTCGTGTCTGAACCGCGCCCGCAAGCACGAAAGCGGCCCAAACCCACATAGGCTTGGGCCGACGCAAGGTCGCTTATTCCATTTCTAATTTATCCCAGCACATTCAGAACCGCCTAACGCATTGAAACTCATTAGTTTATGCAGCGATGGGCGGGTCTGGTTTATCAGAAACTGATTTAGTTTACTTGACCTTCAATGGCGTTCCGCCCGGTCAGTATTTCAATCTTGCGCGGTTTCAGCGCTTCTGGCACCTCGCGGCGCAGGTCAATGTGCAGCATGCCATGTTCGTGCGACGCACCGGTGACCTGGACATGATCAGCTAGTTGGAAGCGGCGCTCAAAGGCGCGCGTTGCGATGCCGCGGTGCAGAAAGCTCTGACCAGTTTCACCATCTGCCTTGCGCGCCGCAACAATCAGGGCGTTTTCCTTTACTTCAACACTTAGGTCATCATCGCCAAATCCGGCAACGGCCAGAGAAATCCGGTACGTGTCATCGCTCGTTTTTTCAATGTTGTAGGGCGGATAGCTTGGCTGCGCGCCGTCTGCAGACAAAACACGGTCCATCATGTCAGCGATTTGGTCAAAGCCGACGCTGGCACGGTACAAAGGGGCAAAATCAAAAGTTCGCATGAGGGTATCCTCCGATAAGAAGCGATTCCAGATATGGGCCTTCCGACTGGACAGACCCGGGTGATCTACCAAGACCCGTAAGCGGCGTCCTGATGCGAAAGATGTGGGAAGCGTGCCGCGTTGCGTCAAGACCAGACCCTGTTCGTGCACCACAAAAATACGTTAAAACTTTAGGGAAAGAGAATTTTTAGTGATCTTCTTGAGCGCAAAGTCTTAGGGGCGCACAAACTTAGCGCCTGTGTTGTTCTGGCTGCCAATAGCGCGGGCCTTGGGATCAGGGCTTGCCTTTAAAAAGAAACCACGTTGCGTTGCCAGGATGGCCATTAAGTCGGCTAAGGGCTGCAGTAAGGACGTGCCCAACGACACGGCTTGTCCTTCGGCGTCGGCCTTGGCAGAGACAACGGACACAATCCTTGGCAGCCCGTCCCGAAACGCAAAAATTGGTGCGCCTGAACTACCGAAATCGACACTGCAGGATGTGATTAATACCCCGTTTTGGCGCGACAAAACCTGACATATGTCTTGAAGACTGGGCGCCTCTGAGCGATCTTTGGCATATGAAACCAGACCGACACGGTCGCCCGTTGCTGGAATATGCCCAGTTGTAAATGGAAAAATAGATCCATCCCGTATCGGACGCTGCAGCTCTAACAAAGCCAGATCATTGCGCACCTTGTCGGCGCTTACGTCTGTCGACAATCGATAATCGGGATGCACAATGACTCGGCGCACCCATCGATACGCCGAAGCCCGCCCGTTGCGCCAGCCCGCCAAGAACTCGATCTTGGCAGGTTCAATCGCCGCACCGCTGTCCTTTTCGAACAAACAATGTGCAGCGGTCAGCACCAGATTTGGCGCAATCAGCGCGCCTGTACAAAACCCGGTGCCGCCCAATTCCAAACGTCCGACAGCGTTCCAGTCGCGCCCTTGTTGCAGCGTATCAAGCCGCGTCACGCGGGTGTCTTGGGCCTGTGCAGCTGTGCTGAATATCAATGCCAAAAGTGCCAATGACAGCCAATGACGCATGTGAACCATCCCTACGTTTTACCAAAACACACTAACTAAGCATAAGGCAAAACTTGGACGCAAGGCAGTCTTTATCGCGGCTGATCTGCATCCATGCCGCCCCTGGTGCGACGTAACAACACCACCGCAGGCACATTAGCGCAGGATTGGGACCGTGTGACCGGGTCTTGTTTGCGCACTTAACGCAGCCGGTTCCGGCCCGCCTGTCGCCCAATCCAGCAGTTCAACTGTATGGACAATCGGCACATCGGTCCCTGACCCAATCTGCATCATACATCCGATATTTCCAGCTGCGATCACGTCCGGGGATTTCGCTTCAAGTGTTTGAACTTTCCGGGCTTTCAACTGACCCGAGATCTCAGGCTGCATCAAGTTATACGTCCCCGCAGAGCCACAACACAGATGGCTATCCGCAGGTTCAACAACTGCAAAGCCGGCACGTTTCAACAGGTCTTTAGGATAGGTTTTGATCTGCTGGCCATGCTGCAGCGAACAGGCCGCGTGATAGGCCACGACCATATCCTGATCCGCGCCTTGAGGCAGATCCAGCTTCATCAGCACTTCAGATACATCCATCGCCAAACCCGAGACTGTTGCGGCATCTTCGGCCAAGTCCGAGTTTCGGAACATGTGGCCATAGTCTTTGACCGTCGTTCCACAGCCCGACGTGTTAATGACAATCGCGTCCAGGCCTCCTTGGTTTTTTTCAGCGACCCAAGCTTTGATATTCGCCGCCGCCGAGGCATGGCTTTGATCCGATTTACCCATGTGATGGGTCAGAGCGCCACAACACCCAGCGCCCTCAGACACAACGATTTCGCACCCCAACCGTGTCAGCAGCCGGATCGTCGCGTCGTTAATATCTGTGTTCAGCGCTTTTTGCGCACAGCCGGTCATAAGCGCAACACGCATCTTTTTTGGCGCGATCGGCGCAAAGGTTTGCGGGTCGTCATTTCGGCTAACTGGGGGGATCGTTTTGGGTGCCATCGCCAGCATTGCCTGAAGACGGGCATCGGGGATCAGCTTGGCAAATGGTCGACCCATCTTGGCGAACAAAAGCGCGATCCGAAAGCGTGTCGGATAGGGCAGAACTTGCGACAAGACCCAGCGCAACGCGCGATCCATAAGGGGGCGTTGATATCGCTGTTCGATATATTCTCGGGCATGATCAACCAGATGCATGTAATGTACACCCGATGGGCAGGTGGTCATACAGGCCAGGCAGGACAGACAGCGGTCAATATGTTTAACGGTTTTCTCATCCGGGTCACGGTCATTTTCCAGCATGTCCTTGATCAGGTAAATCCGCCCGCGCGGACTGTCCAACTCATCCCCCAGCACTTGATACGTAGGGCATGTCGCGGTGCAAAAACCACAATGGACACAATTGCGCAGGATCTCGTTGGATCGCTGGATCGCAGGAATTTCCAGCTGTGCGTCAGAGAACTTCGTTTGCATCGATTATGCCACCTGTGCCGTGGCCATCAGGCCGGGGTTCAAAATTTCACGCGGGTCAAACTTGGCACGCAAACCGGCCGTCAGCGCCGCGAGACCGGCGGGTTCGGGTTCGAACACGCCCAAACGCGCTTTGGTTTCTGCCGATCCCCTGACCAATGTCGCATGTCCAGAAATTCCAGACATCCGCGCGCGCAAATCCGTTCCCGGTGCCACGCGCAGCCACACCAAACCGCCAGACCAATCCATCAAAGTCGCCTCGGCCTGAGCCGCGGCGATCACAGCAGGACCATCTGTTGGCTTGACCGAAACCCGCCACACATCGCCATCTGCCCCATGAAACGGGGTAACATCGCGGATGCCTTGCCAAAGTGCTTCTGTCGCGTCCGCGCCAATCATCTGAATATCGCGCTTCAAATGGCGCGCCAGATCCGCACTGCGGGTGCGCACAGCCTCCTCAAACCCTTCAACACGCAGCGACACTCGGCCCATTTGCGGATCAAACGCAGCGCCACTGACATCATAGGGTGAGGCCATCGCCCGCGTCATCACAGCAACCGCATCGACGGGATCCGCCGCCTCAACACTGACGGTATTGGCCATTTCGGGCATCGGGAGCACTTTCAGGCTGACCTCAGTCAACACGCCCAAAGTCCCCCAGGCCCCTGACATCAACTTCACCAAATCATAGCCCGTGACATTCTTCATCACGCGTCCGCCATTCTTGACCAGGTTGCCCGCGCCATCCACGAAACGCACCCCCAGCACAAAGTCGCGCGCAGCGCCGACGGAAATCCTGCGCGGCCCGGAAATATTTCCAGAAACGATACCACCAAGCGTCGGTACGCCGGTGGTTCCCAACAGCCCGCAGTGATCCATCGGCTCAAAGGCAAGCCGTTGGTTGTGTTCGGCTAATGTCGCGATGACATCCCGCACAGGCGTGCCAGCGCCCGCCACCAGCGTCAAAGCACCTGGTTCATAAAGCGACACCCCAGACAACTTGCGCGCCGAAACGATATCGCCCACAGCATCCATCCCCCGCGTGCCCCCGCCTTTGATCGCCAAAGGTCCCGAGGCCGCGCGGATCTGATCCACCAGCGCGTCTTCCGATTCAGGTGTCATCATCACGACTGTCTTTCTGCAAAAAAGCTGAGGTTATTCGGCGGCAATTCGGCGGGGATCGCTGACATCCAGCGGGAACACCTTCGCCGGGTTCAACAACCAAGACGGGTCAAACACATCCTTCACTGCCATCTGAGCCTCAAGATCTGCCGGCGCGTATTGATAACTCATCAGATCGCGCTTTTCGATGCCGACACCATGCTCGCCCGTCAAACAGCCGCCAACTTCGACACATAGCTTCAGCACTTCCGCGCCAAATTCCTCACAGATCTCAAGATCGCCGGGTTTGTTGGCATCATAACAGATCAGTGGATGCATATTACCGTCCCCTGCGTGAAAGACGTTGCCCACCGCCAGCCCGTATTTCTGCGACATTTCCTCGATCCGTCGCAAAACATAGGGTAACTCGCTAACCGGAATCGTGCCGTCTAAACACATGTAATCATTGATCCGACCAATCGCAGAGAACGCCGCCTTGCGCCCCGCCCAGATGCGCGCGGCTTGATCCGCACTTTCGGCCTCTTGCACGGCCACTGGGTTATGGCGCGCGGCAATTTCTTTGATCAATTTCAGCTGATGGTCAATTTCCGCATCCGCGCCCTCGACCTCAACAATCAGCAAGGCCGTGCATTCAGGATAGCCAGCTTTGGCGAAATCCTCACAGACCTCAATCAACATTTTGTCCATGAATTCAATAGCAACGGGCAAGACACCGGCCTGGATAATATCCGCCACACAGGCCCCGGCAACCTCGGCACTGTCAAACCCCATCAGCACAGGGCGCGCGCCTTCAGGCTTGTGTAGGATCCGCAATGTCGCTTCGGTCACCACCCCCAGCTGCCCTTCAGATCCACAGATCACACCCAGCACATCCAAGCCGCCAGCATCCAAATAGGCACCGCCAATCTCAACCACCGTGCCGTCCATTTGCACCAATGTGACACCCATCAAGTTGTTCGTCGTCACACCATATTTCAAACAATGCGCACCGCCAGAATTCATCGCGACATTGCCGGCAATTGCACAAGCCAGTTGGGACGAGGGATCTGGCGCATAGAAAAATCCATCCGCCTCGACCGCGCCCGTCACACTTAAATTCGTGCGCCCAGATTGCACGCGAATCGTACGATTGTCGTAATCCGTGTCCAGCACCCCATTCATCCGCGCCACGCCCAGAATGACGCAATCTGCCGTCGGCAACGCGCCCCCCGCCAAAGACGTGCCAGACCCACGCGGCACAACTGGTACGCCTTCTTCATGGCAAATGCGCAAAACATCAGACACTTCAGACGTCGAAGACGGCAACACCGCCACCATCGGAGGGCAGCGATACGCAGTCAATGCATCACATTCATAGGCGCGCGTCTCGGCCTCATCGAAAATCACAGCATCCGCAGGCAAGACCGACTTCAATCGCTCGACCACACGCGCTTTGCGGGCCAGAATTGCAGGATTGGGAATGGGCATTTCCATGGCAGACTCCAATTTGGTCACTTTTTCTTACCAATTATTTGGGCTGGCTGCAACGGACAGATCCGCGTAATTCGAATTACATGACAATGATTGCACTTCTTGACCTCTTAAGCCCCGCCGACTTTGCTGCCCTGATCTATTTACTGCTCGCTTGGACAGGCATTGGCTGGAGAATAGAACACAAAACGCTGACGCCTGTATCGGTGTCCATCGTGATGGCACAATTTCGCCGGGAATGGCTCCGTCAAATGATAAATCGTGATCCGCGGATCTTTGATGCACAAATGATCGGTCATTTACGTCAAGGTGCCTCATTCTTCGCCTCAGCCACGATGCTGGCCATTGGCGGCGGACTGGCGCTGGTGGGAAATACCGAACCACTGCGTCGCGTTGCCCGAGATCTTACCATCGCAGACACGCCAGCTTTGTTATGGGAAATCAAACTGATCTTAATTGTCCTTCTCATCTCGACGGCGTTTTTACGATACGTCTGGGCACACCGCCTTTTCGGGTACACTGCGGTCCTTATGGCCGCCGTTCCAAATGATCCAAAACACCCCGATTGCGCGGCGCGCGCCGACCAAGCCGCAGACATCAGCATCTTAGCCGCTCGTGCCTTCACAAGAGGCATGCGCACAACGTATTTCGCCTTAGCAGCCTGCGCTTGGCTTCTAGGTCCCTGGGCTCTTATGATTGCCATCACTGCGACCTTGGGTATGCTCCTACGGCGCGAATTTTCATCAAATGCGCGCGATGCGCTCCTGAAAATTACCCCACCACAAGATTGATCCACAAAGTACCCTGTCTTAATGTAAGTCACGTAAAACAGAGACCGCCGTTGTTCAGCAAATGGACTATTTTAAACCTATGAAACGACTCATCATTCTTCTAGCAGTTTTTGCAACCCCCGCATTTTCAGATGCACCAAACATCGACCACGTTGCCGTCCACAAATCTGGCAAATCGTGGCGCTTTGACGTTACGATTTCGCATGCTGATACAGGCTGGGACGATTATGCTGACGGATGGCGCGTGTTGGATATGCAAGGAAACGAGCTTGGACTACGCATCCTACACCACCCCCACGTCACCGAACAACCTTTCACCCGATCACTTGGCGGGGTCGAAATCCCCAAGAACACGAAAACCGTACAGATCGAAGCGCGCGACAATATCGGCGGGTGGTCCGGCGCACCTGTGATCGTCACACTGCGCTAACCTACTTCACTTAGCTCTTAAACTCCGGGGAGCGCGAGGGGCAGCGCCCCTCGTTCCGGACCCTATCACAACACAAAAACTCACCACTTACATGTCTAAAATTTAAGTTGAGGCACCTAGGAGCTGTGGGCGTTCATCTGATTTGAATGAGAGTTGCGGCGAAGCACTGTTCTGTTTTGCACGACCGCACGGCAATAACCCTATTTTCTTTGAGTTTGCCAAAGTGATCTGCCCCCCGAAACTTCCCTCAGTTTGA
>JBGCEM010000057.1:0-84797 GCA_045106335.1 Paracoccaceae bacterium
CCTGCGGCGCCTCAAGGCGCGGACTTTCGATGCGCTGTTTCAATCGGTCGCACAAACCTGCGAACTCTTTCCACCAGAGGAGTGCCGGAACTTCTTCAAGGCTGCCGGATATGTTGCAGATTAAATGGACGATGCTCTAGCGCCCCTCAAAGGACGCTTTGCGTTTTTCCACAAAAGCCAAGACACCTTCTTTGAAGTCCCGGCTTTTGCCACAGGTCCCTTGTTCACGTGCTTCCAGCGCCAATTGCTCATCGGATGAATTGTCCCATGTGGCACGGATAACCGTTTTGATCGACGCATAGGCCGCCGTTGGGCCCTCGGCCAAGTGACGCGCGCGCCCCGCGACATGGGCGACAAAGTCCTCATCCGCCACCGCTTCCCAGATCAATCCCCACGCATCCGCTTGGCGGGCCGTGATTTTTTCGGCAAACAAGGCCGCACCCATCGCCTTGGCCATGCCCATCGTGCGCGGCATCACATAAGTTCCACCCGCGTCAGGGATTAAACCAATGCGCGCGAAAGCTTGCAAAAAGTAGGCCGACTCAGATGCAATCACCACATCCGCCGCCAGCGCCAGATTGGCCCCGGCCCCTGCGGCGGCCCCGTTCACAGCCGAAATCGTCGGAATTGGACATTGGGTGATCGCTTCTAACAGCGGTTGGTATTCATCGCGCAAGGTGCGTTCCAAATCCAAATTCGACGCATTCGCCCGGTCCCCAAGGTCTTGCCCCGAACAAAACGCGCGCCCGGCGCCGGTGATCACCAAAACGCGCGCCTCTTTGCCAGCAGCCTTCACCGCGTGGGTAATTTCAGCGCGCATTTGTGTACTGAGCGCGTTCATTTTTTCGGGCCGGTTCAAAGTTAACGCAGCTATCCCGCCCTCATAGCCCAGGGTGATTGTTTCATATTCCATTGGACCATCCTTCGTGCCGTTTCACCCTTGATAGGGCAGAGCGTCAGGTCCGAAAAGAGGCGCGCTGCGTCACTTTTTCAGAATTTCGTCCAAACGCGCTTGTTCTGTAGGGCTTAAGGCCGCGACCGCTTCGGGTTTCGAACGCCCACGCAAATAGCTTAGCGCCCCAAGTGCCCCCACGGCCAACATCGCCGGACCCGCCAACCAAAGTGCCAGTGAAGATCCAGTTTTGGGCGGGTCCATTAGGACGAACTCGCCGTAGCGGGTGACGAACCAGTCTTTCACGTCCTGATCCGACTGGCCTTCTGAAATGAGCTCGCGAATTTGGCGGCGCGCATCCTCGGCCCATGTGGCGTTGGACGAGGCCACAGATTCGGACTGGCACTTCACGCAGCGAATGCCGTGATCCAGCGCCCGCGCGCGGGCTTCCAGGTCTGAGTCTTGCAACATCTCAGATGGATCCAAGGCAACCGCTGGGCTGGCGAGCAGCGCCAAAACAAAAGCACGCCGCTTCATTCCGCCGGCACCGGATTAGCGCTGGCCTTTCGCGCGCCTGCGGCAACCCGAAAGCGCCGATCCGACAGACTGAACAGCCCGCCCAATGCCATCAACCCACACCCAATCCAAATCCAGTTAGTCAGCGGTTTGATATAGGTCCGGATCGCCCAGCCACCATTCACTTGCGCGTCGCCAATCACGACATACACATCACGCGCCAAATCATAGTCGATGGCGGCTTCCGTCGTTGGCATCTGCGCGACTGGATAGACGCGTTTTTCAGGCCTCAGCTGCGCAATTTCATCACCGTTTTGCAGCAAGGTCACAAAGCCCATGGTCGACAAATAGTTCGGACCCTCAAGCCGCTGCACGTCATCCAGACGCAGGCTGTAGCTGCCCACATCGAAAGGCACACCAATTTGTGCGACACGGATATCTTCCTGCTGGTAGGTCGTCAGCCCCGCCACCCCGATAAAGGTGATGCCAAGCCCTGTGTGGGCCAGCATTTTGCCCCAATCTGCGCGCGGCAGACGGAACAATCGTGTGAATGACCCGCGCTTACCAGTCCTTGACCAAATATCCATGCAGGCCCCGATGACGATCCACGCCCCAAGCAGAATGCCCAAGGGCCCCAGCAGGCTGCGCCCTGATTGCATCGCCCAGATCAATCCGCCAATCGCAAGGGCCAAGATAAACCCATAACGCAATTTCCACATACCCTGCAGCAGCTTAGCGCGTTTCCACGGCATCATCGACCCCACAGGCAGGATCAGTCCGAGCAATAGCATGAAGGGCGTGAAGGCGGCGTTAAAGAATGGCGGGCCAACGCTGAGTTTGCGGTCAAAAAACATCTCGGCCACAAGCGGCCACATGGTTCCGACAAAGACCACAAAACAACTGACCGCGAGCAGCACATTGTTGGCCAGCAGCGCACTTTCGCGACTGACCATGCCAAAGACACCCTTGGCCTCCATGGCGCCCGCGCGCAGGGAAAATAGGATCAGCGCGCCGCCGGTGAAGAAGGCAAGGATCATAAGAATGAAGACGCCCCGTTCGGGGTCATTGGCGAAAGCATGGACCGACGTCAAAAGCCCAGAGCGGACGATGAACGTGCCGATCAGCGAAAAGCCAAAGGCGAGGATCGCCAACAAAATCGTCCAACTTTTCAGGCTTTCGCGCTTTTCCACGACAATCGCGGAATGCAGCAGCGCGGCGGCCAGCAACCAGGGCATAAAGGACGCGTTTTCAACAGGATCCCAGAACCAGAACCCGCCCCAGCCCAGTTCGTAATAGGCCCACCAGGATCCCAAAGCGATCCCGATGGTCAGGAACACCCAAGCCGCCAGCGTCCAGGGACGCACCCAGCGGCCCCAAGCTGCGTCAACTCTGCCCTCAATCAAGGCCGCGACCGCGAATGAAAACGCCATACTGAGGCCCACATAGCCCAAATACAAGAAAGGCGGATGGAAGGCCAAGCCGGGATCTTGCAGCAATGGGTTAAGGTCTTGGCCGTCAAAGGGCGGCACGGCGACGCGGATAAACGGGTTAGAAGTGAACAGAATGAAGGCAAAGAAAGCGACTGCGATCGAGGCTTGAACTGCCAAAACGCGGGCTTTCAATGTAGGTGGCAAATTCCCGCCAAACCAAGCCGCCATCGCGCCAAACAAGGTGACGATCAGGACCCACAAAAGCATGGATCCCTCGTGGTTCCCCCAGGTGCCCGATATTTTATACAGCATCGGCTTGGCTGAATGCGAGTTCATCACCACAAGTTGCAGCGAGAAATCCGACACAATAAAGGCCCACATCAAAGCCGCAAAGGCAAAGCCCGTCAGCAGGAATTGGACGTTGGCCGCCGGTTCGGCCACCGCCATAAGGCGCGTATCTTTGCGCCAAGCCCCCCACATCGGCACAACCGTCTGCACGATTGCGACAATAAAGGCTAAAATAAGTGCGAAATGTCCAAGCTCTGTAATCATACCCGAACTATAGTCGCCCGACCTGTGCCCGCCAATGCCTTTGCGCGAAATGCCGCATCACAGATCGGTGCTTGGCGTTAAAGCGCCGTCCAGCCGCCATCCACCGAAATCGTTGTTCCGGTAATTTGCGCCGCCGCATCTGAACATAAAAACGCAGCCGTCCCGCCCATTTGTTCCGTTGTGGCGAATTCTTTTGAGGGCTGACGCGTCAACATAACTTCGCGAATGGCCGTTTCACGGTCCATGTCATAGGCTTTCATCGTGTCTGGAATTTGCGCTTCTACCAAGGGCGTCAACACATACCCGGGGCAAATCGCATTACAAGTGATGGGTTCCTGGGCTGTTTCCAACGCAGTCACTTTGGTCAAACCAACGACACCATGCTTTGCCGTCACATAGGCAGATTTAAAGGGCGACGCCGTTAAACCATGGGCCGAGGCCACATTGATCACACGCCCCCATCCCGCGCTGCGCATGCCCGGCAAAGCGGCGGCCGTCGTGTGAAAGGCCGAGGACATATTGATCGCGATAATCGCATCCCACGTGTCGGCGGGGAAATCTTCAAGCGGGGCAACATGTTGAATTCCCGCATTATTAATCAATATATCGCAGCGCCCGGCCTTTTCAATCAGATCCCGACAGGCGGCCCCTTTGGACATATCCGCTTGCACATATTTCGCCTGAACCCCCGTCTTGGCAGCGATCTCAGCCGCTAAGGCATGGTCTTCATCCGCGTCTGTATAGGAATTCAGCACGATATCCGCGCCAGCGCGCGCCAATTCCCACGCCATGCCCAATCCAATGCCCGAATTTGATCCTGTAATCACAGCCTGCTTGCCTGCCAATGAGATCTCAAGTGCCATCGTTCTTAACCTTCTTTGTCCTGAATTTCGCAGTTGCAGCATTGTTTCATGCAAGCGCAGAAACCGAAAGCCCCTTATTTCAAAGGGATTGGCAATCAAAACTTTAGATTTTTACGCTAGGACAGAATCGTGAACATATAAGGAACCTTGTTATGAAAAAGATGTACGTTACCGCTCTCTGTGCTGTTTTGGGCACCGCCGCCACGGCCACCACCGCGCCTGCGCCTTTGATGGACTATGTCAATGACACCTCACACGCTTGGATACGCAATCCTGTCGTGATTGAGGCGATCAAAGCCCAAAATGACAAACATGCCGGTATTTCTGACCAACAAATTCTAGATATGGACAACGCTTGGCGCGCCGAAGTCGCTTCGAATGCGCGCGATATGATCAAAAATGTTCTGGAACAGCCGATTTCGCAATATTTGCACGACGTCGCGATGGAAACCAATGGTCAAATCAGTGAAGTGTTTGTGATGGACGCCCATGGTTTGAACGTGGGTCAATCCGGTGTGACATCCGATTACTGGCAAGGTGATGAAGCCAAGTTTCAAGAAACCTATCCGAAAGGCCCGAATTCAGTACACATATCAGAA
Source organism: Paracoccaceae bacterium (assembly GCA_045106335.1). GTDB lineage: Bacteria > Pseudomonadota > Alphaproteobacteria > Rhodobacterales > Rhodobacteraceae > Aliishimia. The sequence continues at coordinate 4,853 of JBGCEM010000057.1, forward strand.
GTTGAATTTGACGAAAGCACTCAAAAATATCAGATGCAAATCTCAATGACGATCGTAGATCCCGACACACAAGAAGCCATTGGTGCTGTGACATTTGGCGTGGATGCAACTTCTTTCTTTTAGGGCGTGTTGCCGTTCAATCGGAAACATGACGCCTCAAAATGCGCGCTAAGACGCGTGCAAGACCCAGTGTATCTTTCGGTCGATTTAACACATTACGCGCAAACTTGACGCGCAATGTGGACGGGACAGCGTAGGTTTTTACAGCGCCCCGCCCCAAATCAGAGCCAATGTTAGCTGCAAATGCCCCAAGAACGCGAAACGTGGCCGGGCATTTGTAGCGCAAGTCCAAGAAGGGGGGGCTGAAGCGAACGGCCTACACCGCAGGTTTCGCGCATCGCATCTTTTGCGGGACCGTAAAATTTGGCGACATGTTTTTTGATCTAAGCTCACGGCAAGCAGTCTTATAGCTTTCCCGCGTTCAACCTGAGGCATGGCCCCCCCTGTTCGCATTCAAAACAACCTGCCTCTCGCATGCTGTTTGATCGCGTGTTTTGAAGCGCAATGAATTCAAATGAACGCGACACGCTCTAAAAGAACTGCGCGCTTAAGCAAAGGCCCCCGCAGATTGAGCAAAAAAAACGCCAGCACGAAGCTGGCGTTAAGTTATTGAGGCAGGTTTCATACAGGCAAGAAACCTATCGAGCAGTGCAATGGTTATACGCTTTTGCGGCTGAAGAGTCCAAGTTAAAAGTTTGAATATACCGGCAAGTCCGGTTAGCATTTTGTTCAAGAAAACAAGGGCTGAGCGGGATTGTCACCAAAATGAACCTCTATTTTTTCCGCGCCTTAGCGCGCGCACTTCACCGAATCCGGGCAATTTCTTTGCTGATTCTAGTAGGTTTTCCTGTCGCGGCAGAATCGACCCACGGGATTGCGATGTATGGGAACCCGGCCCTTCCCGCAGATTATCAAGCTTTGCCATATTCCAACCCAGACGCCCCCAAAGGAGGGCGGATCATTTTAGGAAATCCAGGCAGTTTCGACAGCCTCAATCCGTTCATCCGCAAAGGCAATGTCCCCTGGCAATTGCGCTTTTTCACGCATGACACATTAATGGGCCGAAATCGGGATGAGCCCTTTGCCCTTTATGGTCTGCTTGCCGAAAGTATCGAAGTGCCCGAAGATCGATCTTGGGTGGAATTCACCCTGCGCCCCGAAGCCAAGTTTTCCAATGGCGCGCCCGTCACCGTTGAAGATGTTCTTTGGTCTTTTGAAACACTCGGCACCTCTGGCCATCCTCGATATTTGGGGCTTTGGTCACAAATAGATAAAGCTGTTGCGACAGGGCCAAATTCTGTGCGCTTTACGTTCAACACCGACAACCGCGAACTTGCCTTGATCACTGGGTTGCGTCCAATCTTGCAAAAAGCGCAATGGAACGGCAAAGAATTTGCTGCGGCACAATTGCATGAGATTCCCATAGGCGCAGGTCCGTATGTTGTCGACAGTTACGAAGCTGGGCGGCGCGTAACCTTAAAGCGCAATCAGGAATATTGGGGCAAAGACGTTCCATTTCGCCGCGGTACGCATAATTTCGACGAAATCATCATCGATTTTTATAGCGACGGCACAATTCTGCAAGAAGCCTTTAAGGCGGGCGAACTGTCGGCCATGCGCGAATTTAACGCCGAAACTTGGGCCAGCCAATACAACTTCCCCGCAGTGCAGCGCGGCGACGTGATCAAGACCGAAATTTCCAACCAAAAGCCATCTGGAATGCGCGGATTTGCTTTTAACACCCGCCGCGCGCCTTTGGATGATTGGCGTGTGCGCGACGCGTTGATGCTGGCCTTTAACTTTGAATATATCAACGACGTGCTTACGGGCGGCGCGCAACCGCGGATTACCTCCTATTTCTCGGGATCAACGCTAGGATATGAACCCGGTCCTGCAGCAGGGTTGGTTGCTGACTTGCTAACGCCTTTCAGCGACACATTGCTGCCGGGCACATTGGATGGTTACGCCTTGCCGATCTCGGATGGGACCTCGCGCAACCGAAAAAATGTCCGCAAAGCTTTGAAATTGCTTAACGATGCGGGTTTTGCGCCGCAAGACGGTATCATGACGGGGCCAGATGGGCCTTTGACTCTGACGCTGTTGCTGGACAAGAACAATCGCAACGATCAAGCCATCGCCGATATTTATCAACAAGGTCTTGAGCGCTTAGGGATCGCTTTAGAAATAAACCGCGTCGACAACGCGCAATTCGCCCAAACGGCCGCGACGTATGATTTTGATTTGGCTTCGTTTTGGCGCGCGGTTTCACTTAGCCCCGGAACCGAACAACAATTTTACTGGGGCAGCGCCAGTCGAGATCAAGAAGGCGGGCGCAATTTGCCCGGCATCGCCCATCCTGCCATTGACGCTATGATCGACACAATGTTGGCAGCCACAGATCCCGATATTTTTAACGCAGCAGTGCGCGCCATGGACCGAGTGTTGACGGCTGGGCGCTATGTCATCCCATTTTCGCAGTTTGATCGCGACAGGATCGCGCATATTCGACAGATGAAGCGCCCCGAGCATGTGCCAATTTACGGCGATGGCCCGGAATACATGCCCCAGCATTGGTGGTATGAACCATAAGCAAAAGGACGGCACGGTGATGACACGAACACGCAAATTGGCGGCCGAGGCCATAGGCACAGCATTGCTGCTGGTCGGTGTGGTCGGTTCGGGCATTATGGGCGAGACTTTGGCCGGTGGGAACCAAGCCATCGCGCTTTTGGCCAATGCAGTGGCCACGGGGTGTATGTTATTTGTAATCATCACGATCCTTGGACCGATCTCGGGCGCGCATTTCAACCCGGCTGTGACATTGGCGTTTGCCCTGCGCCGTCAGATCCCACCATTTGAGGCCGCAACCTATATATCGGTTCAGATTCCGGCTGCGATTTTAGGGGTTTGGGCGGCACATGTGATGTTCGATTTGCCAATTTTACAGACCTCACAAACCTTGCATCGCACAGGTAGTGCACAGTGGGTGTCCGAACTTATCGCGACGCTTGGCCTGCTTTTTGTGATTTTCGGTGGTCTCAAATCTCGCCCCGATGCCGTTCCAGCGCTGGTTGCGATTTACATCACTGGGGCATATTGGTTTACGGCGTCGACAAGTTTTGCCAACCCAGCAGTCACCATCGCACGCGGCTTCAGCGACACGTTTGCGGGCATTTATCCAGGCCACATCGCCGCTTTTATCATCGTGCAGATTTGTACAGTTGGCATCGCACATATCACTCTGAAATGGCTCTTTACCCCAGATTAACCCCTCTCTGTTCAACTACATGTATGTATAGACTGGAGTTTTCATGACACTCACTTATCTTTTAGCCCATTGGGGGCCATGCCGCGCGGCCTTAAGCCGCCATTTTCCGACCTATTCCTTTCCAGACCACGCGCCAAGCCGCGCGGACCTTCAATTGGCCCTAACCGGTTTAGCCGCAGCGTATGAGTTGACGCCACAAGAAATGGTGGACACCATAAGCGATCACATGATCTTTGTACCCGCACCCGATATTCGATTGGCCGCAGCTTAAGTCAGCGATGTCACCCACAAAATCGTCGCATCTTCTTGGCTGGTGGACACGACATTGTGGCCCATGGTGGAATCGTAATACGCACTGTCGCCGCGTCGTAACTCAACGGGTTCGTAATATTCAGTGTAAAACCGTACGACGCCTGTAAGGACATATAGAAATTCTTCGCCGCTGTGGCGTACCCAGCCGTCGAATTCGTCCATCGAACGCGCCCGCACCCGCGCTCGGTAAGGCATCATTTGTTTCTTGGTCAGTTGTTCCGCCAACAATTCATGTTCATACGTGACGGTTGTCAGGGCTTGGCCTTCACCTGTTTTGGTCACGGCCATACGCCCGCCCACCTGACCCTCAGATGGCGGTGTGAACAGTTGTGGCACAGAAATTTCCAAACCGACGGCGAGTTTTTTCAAAGCCTCATAGGTCGGTGACATCTGCCCGTTTTCAATTTTCGACAAGGTCGAGCGCGCCAATCCCGCTTGCTTGGCTGCCTGTTCCAGCGTCCAATCCCGGGCTTTGCGCAGGGCACGCACCCGTGCCCCCAGATCCAACGGCTCTGCTAAATCCGCATCACCGCCACTGCGGGCAATTTCGATCATTTTCTTAGGGTCATCTGATTTCATACCGCTCGTTTTCGCAGGGCCTTGTGCAACTTGCAAGCCAGGTCACGTTGTCTTACCGAAAGCCTATGATGTCGATTTTCGATCAAGGGCCCGCGACGCCCTGCCCTGCCTCATTTAATATGGCAGCCTATGTCTTGGCCGCTGGTGCCCATGTGCCAAACAAACCCGCGTTAGAGATATTGCAGGGCGATCAGACCGAGATTTGGACCTTTGCACAGATCCAACAGGCCATTGGCGGCATTGCGACGGGGTTGCTGCAAGCCGGTGCGCGGCCGGGGGCCAGGATTTTGCTGCGTTTGGGGGATCGACCCGAAACACCATTTGCGTATCTGGGCGCAATTCTCGTTGGTTTGATTCCGGTGCCAACTTCGGCGCAATTAACCGCTGCCGAAACGGCGAAAATCATTGACCAGTTGCGCCCGGATATCATTCTGCACGAAGACGGCATTCCTTGCCCGGATGCACCCAATATTGTCGCCTTAGATCACCTCAAGGCTTGGCAAAAATTGCCTGCAGCGCGCCCTGACATGGGAAATCCGAACCGACTAGGCTATTTGGTGTACACATCAGGGACGTCGGGTCAGGCCCGTGCGGTGCAGCATGCACATCGTGCCGTTTGGGCGCGCCGCATGATGCACGAGGGTTGGTACGGATTGACAAGCCGTGATCGTGTTTTGCACGCAGGGGCCTTCAACTGGACGTATACGATGGGAACTGGTCTTATGGATCCCTGGAGCGTGGGCGCGACGGCTTTGATCCCCGCGTCAGGGACACCGCCCAGCGACCTAGCTGATATTATTGTAAAATCAAAGGCCTCAATTTTCGCCGCAGCGCCGGGTGTCTACCGTAAGATCTTACAACGCACGTCATCACTTGACGCGCCAGCCTTACGACATGGGCTATCCGCCGGGGAAAAGTTGAGCCCTGCGATCTTAGACGCTTGGCGCAGAACCACCGGCACGGAAATCCATGAAGCCTATGGTATGTCCGAGGTCTCGACCTTCATTTCCGCATCACCGAAAACCCCGGCAAAACCCGGTCGCTTGGGCCGTCCACAACTGGGCCGCAAGATCGCGATCCTCGACTCGGGCGGCGTGCCCGTGCCACGCGGACATCCCGGCGCGGTCGCAGTGCACATTACAGATCCCGGGTTAATGCTGGGGTATTTGGATGGGCCCCCTTTGCAACACCCCTGGTTCATTACGGGCGACACGGCCATCTTACATGAAGATGATCAAGTTGAATATTTGGGGCGACGCGACGACATGATGAATGCCGGTGGGTATCGCGTCTCGCCCCTTGAAGTCGAAGCTGTGCTAAGCATCGCGCCTGGCATCACGTCCTGCGGTGTGCGCGACATCGAAGTGCGTCCCGATGCCCGCGTCATTATCGCATTTTGTACGTCAAATCAAAAACTTAACACGAATGACTTGGATGCATTTATGCGCGCCAAGCTGGCGGCTTACAAATGTCCGCGCGACTATATACAAGTGCGTCAACTGCCCACTGGGCCAAATGGTAAGCTGTCCCGCAAGGGGCTTGAGCGGCTCTGGAGGGCCAAATGATTAAACTTGATATTATTTCTGATCCGATTTGTCCGTGGTGTTATATCGGAAAAACGCATTTGGATACGGCACTAGCACTGCGTGCTGATCACCCATTTCAGATCGAATGGCACCCGTTTCAGCTGAACCCAGACATGCCGAAAGAGGGCATGGACCGTCGCGCCTATCTAGAACGTAAATTCGGCGGCAAAGACGGCGCGGTAAAGGCCTATGCGCCCGTCGTTGAAAATGCAGAAAAAGCCGGGCTGACCATCAATTTCGACGGTATGCAACGCACGCCTAACACGATTGACGCACATCGATTGATCCATTGGGCCGGTATTGAACAGAAACAAACCGAAGCTGTTGATGCGCTGTTTGACGCCTATTTTGTGCAAGCGCGCGACATTGGTGATCATGATGTTTTGGCGGATTTGGCCGACGGCATTGGAATGGACGCCTCTGTTGTGTTGAAGTTGCTGCAATCAGAGGCCGACAAAGACGATATTGCAAAGCGTGATGCGCATTCGCGCCAGATGGGCGTATCTTCGGTCCCGACCTTCATTGTCGCCAACAAACATGCAGTTCCAGGCGCGCAACAACCTGATTTATGGGCGAAAGTCATCGATGAGCTTGTGGAACAGGTGAAGGCAAACACATAGCATCTGCATAGGTTCATGGATAATTTAGGACAGCGTGATAAAACGATACTGTGATCAGAGCTGACGCCAGTTGGCGTCGAATTTACTTTTCGTTGATCGTTGTTTTGGTTAAACAGTGCGCAGGTAAATAGGTCGTTAATGAACGCAAAGCCCCCCACAGAAATGTCTCGCAATGAGTTGATCGCTTTGATCGCGATGCTTTTTTCGACAATTGCGTTTTCTGTGGATTCGTTACTGCCGGCCTTTCCCGATATCGAAAACGACTTGAATATTGATGGGCAAGCCCATCTTCTTATTACGTTTTTTATGGCCGGCCTTGCCGTTGGGACATTGTTTGCAGGACCTATTTCGGACGCGATTGGGCGGAAACTGACAATGTGTATCGGGGCTGCAATCTATATCGCGGCTGGGGGCGTTGCGTTTGTGTCCCACGATTTCGAGGTTATTCTTGCTGCGCGTTTGGTCCAAGGTGCTGCGGCTGCGGCACCACGGGTCGTGTCTTTGGCCGTTGTGCGGGATCTTTATTCGGGTCGACATATGGCTCAGATTGTTTCTTTCGCGATGGTGCTGTTCACTTTGGTGCCAACCCTCGCCCCGGCTATGGGCGCAGTTCTACAAGACTTCTTTGGATGGCGTGCCATATTGCTGGCCTTCATCGTCTTTTCGACCATCAGCACCCTTTGGCTGTGGCTGCGTCTGCCAGAGTCTTTGCCGCGGGACAGTAGGCGTCCATTTCGCCTAACAACCTTATGGGTCGCCACTAAAGAGGTGTTGGCCCACCCTGTTGTCCGCCTGTCGATCGCGGCGCAATCCGTTGCGTTATCACTGATTTTCTGTCTGCTGGTCCAAGTCCAGCCAATCTATGCTGAAACTTTCGGACGCGCCGATAGCTTTCCGTATTGGTTTGGCGCAGTCGCCTTGATTTCCGCCGCTTCGACGTCCTTAGCAAATGCAGTTTTGGTGATGCGTGTCGGAATGCGCCGCCTCGTGACATGGGGTATGGCCGGGCACGTCATATTCGCCGCCCTGACCTATTTGGTTATTAGCACCCTTCCAAACTTGGCATTCCCTGCTTTCTTGGTTTGGCAATTTGTCATTATTTGGATGACCGGCATCACTTACGGCAATCTCAGCGCTATCGCTTTACAGCCGATGGGACACATTGCTGGTTTCACGGCCTCGGTGACTGGCGCAATTTCGACCATGGCAGCAGCAACACTTGCAAGCTTTGTCGGATCTATTTTTGACGGAACCCCGTTGCCGCTTCTTATGTGCTCTTGTGTGATTGCCAGTATTGGATTGATCTTCATGTGGCAGATGAACCGCTTGGATGAACTGCCAAGCGACATCTAGGCTTGCGCGCAGCTATGCTTTTGCCTTCTTGCGCTTTTTCTCAGCAATGACCTTTTCCGCCAGATCCCGCGCAATCGCAAAAGCGCCTTTAATCTTGTCAGAATCCTTTTGCCAATCCCGACGCACAACGATTTTATTGTCTTTTACCTTGGCCAGCCCGCGCTGATCCGCGATGAATTCAACCAACCCTTGCGGCGAGGCGAACTTGTCACGGTGGAACTGCAATGTCGCACCTTTCGGCCCGCCATCCAGTTTCGATATACCCGCCTTACGACACATTCCCTTAATCCGGACAACCAGCATCAAAGTGTTGACTTCCTTGGGAAGTTTTCCAAAGCGATCAATCAGTTCCGCTGCAAATCCTTCCAATTCGACTTTTGTTGAAAGGCTCGACAGACGACGATAAAGCCCCAATCGCACATCCAAATCCGGCACGTAGTCTTCGGGAATAAGCACGGGCACGCCTAGGTTGATTTGAGGCGCCCATTGATCGTCACTTTCCGCCAAACCATCCATTTCGCCGGACTTGATCTTGGCAATCGCCTCTTCCAGCATGGATTGATACAGCTCAAACCCTACATCCCGCATCTGCCCGGACTGCTCTTCGCCCAACAAATTGCCCGCGCCGCGAATATCCAAGTCTTGACTGGCCAGAGTAAACCCTGCGCCCAGACTGTCCAACGACCCCAAAACACGCAGCCGTTTTTCGGCCGTAGGCGTCAATTTCCCGCGCGGCTTTGTCGTCATATAGGCATAGGCGCGGGTCTTAGACCGACCGACACGACCCCGAATTTGGTACAGCTGTGCCAAACCAAACATATCTGCGCGGTGCACCACCATCGTGTTGGCTGTTGGAATATCCAGGCCCGATTCGACAATCGTGGTTGCCAACAACACGTCATATTTGCCGTCATAAAACGCGTTCATGCGGTCATCCAACTCACCCGCTGCCATCTGACCATGAGCGACAACATAGCTAAGCTCGGGCAATTGTGCGCGCAAAAACTCTTCGATTTCAGGCAGGTCACTGATCCGAGGCACCACGTAAAAGCTTTGCCCCCCGCGATAATGCTCGCGCAGCAAAGCCTCGCGCAAAGTGACGGCATCAAACTCACTGACAAAGGTGCGAATGGCCAGCCGATCCACCGGAGGCGTGCCGATAATCGATAAATCCCGCACGCCCGACAGCGACAATTGCAGCGTCCGCGGGATCGGCGTTGCCGTCAGCGTTAGAACATGGATATCCGAGCGCAAAGACTTCAACCGCTCTTTATGCGTGACACCAAAGCGTTGTTCTTCATCAACAATCAGCAGTCCAAGATTGTTAAACTTAATCCCCTTGGCCAAAAGCGCATGAGTGCCGATCACAATATCGACGGTCCCACCCGCCATGCCCTTTTTGGTCTCCGAGGCCTCTTTCGCACCAACAAAGCGGGACAATTGACCCACATTGATCGGAAAACCACGGAAGCGTTCTGCAAAGGACTTGGCATGTTGACGCGCCAGCAACGTCGTTGGCGCGATGACTGCGACCTGCACACCTGACATTGCAGCGACAAACGCAGCGCGCATCGCGACTTCGGTTTTGCCAAACCCAACGTCGCCGCACACCAGTCGATCCATTGGTTGACCGGCCGTCATATCCCCAAGCACGTCGCTGATAGCGCGCAGCTGATCGTCGGTTTCTTCATACGGGAATCGTGCCGAAAATGCATCCCACATGCCCGGAGGCGGTTCCAAAATTGGCGCACGTCGCAGTGCACGTTCCGCCGCGACACGGATGAGGCGATCAGCCATTTCGCGGATGCGCTCTTTTAGTTTGGCCTTTTTGGCCTGCCATGCACCACCGCCCAAACGGTCCAACATGCCTTCCTCATGACCAAAGCGGCTGAGCAATTCGATGTTTTCAACCGGCAAGTAAAGCTTTGAATTTTCAGCATATTCCAGCAATAGACATTCATGGGCAGCGCCAGCCGCGCGCACCACTTCCATACCCGTAAAGCGGCCAACCCCATGATCCACATGCACGACCAGATCACCCGGGCTCAAAGATTGCGTTTCGGTCAGGAAATTTTCCGCGCGCCGTTTGCGTTTGGTTTGCCGGATAAGACGGTCGCCCAATACATCTTGCTCGGAAATAACGGTCAGTCCGGGGGCTTCAAAACCATGTTCCAAAGCCCAAACGGCCAGATGCAGCCCACGCTTGCCGATCCGCGTCCCATTTGGGATTGCGATCACCTCGGCCAGCCCTTCGTCCTCGATCAAACCCGTCAAACGTTCGCGCGCGCCCTCAGAGTAAGACGCAACAACGACGGGACCCATGTCAAGTTTCGCTTTAACATGTGCAGCTAAAGACCCGAAAAGGCTTATACTTTCCTGTTGTCGTTCAGGCGCAAAATTTCGCCCTATCCGCCCTGATGCATCAATCACACCTGGCCCTGTTGGCTGAGGCAGGGGCGCAAATTGCAACACGCGCCGCCCATCCATAATCGTCTGCCAGCGCGCATCATCCAAATACAACCCATCAGGTGCGGCAGGTTTATAGACCGAATCCATCGCGCCCTTTTGGCCCATGGCATGCTGTCGCGTTTCATACTGATCAACCACACTGTCCCAACGCGACATCCGCGCCGCTGTCAGTTGATCATCCAAAGTGACCGTCGCGTCGGGCAAATAATCGAACAGCGTTTCCAACTGCGCATGAAATAGGGCCAACCAATGTTCCGCACCCTGGTGTTTTCGACCAGCACTGATCGCCTCATAAAGCGGATCATCGGTGCCAGCCGCGCCAAATTCGATGCGGTAATTTTGGCGGAACCGCGTGATGGCGGCATCGTCCAAAATGACCTCGCTGACAGGGGCCAGTTCGACAACATCCAGTTTTTCCGTCGTGCGTTGGCTTGCCGGGTCGAAACGTCGCGCCCCGTCTAGGACATCACCAAAAAGATCCAAACGCACAGGGCCAAGATCTCCGGGCGGGTAGATGTCGATAATCCCGCCGCGCACCGCATAATCTCCTGGCTCCATCACCGTCGGGGCCTGTGTGAAGCCCATCCGCACCAAGAATTGACGCAGAGCCGTTTCGTCCAAGCGGTTACCAACATGCGCGCTAAAGGCTGCTTCGCGCATCAACGCCCTTTCCGGCACACGCTGCGTTGCTGCATTTAATGTTGTTAAAACAATGAACTGAGAGGGTGCCCCATGGACCAACCCCGCCAAGGTCGCCATGCGCTGCGCACAAATGTCGGCATTGGGCGAGACGCGATCATAGGGCAAACAATCCCAGCCCGGAAACACCAAAACAGGCATATCTGGCGCAAAGAATCGCAAAGCCGCCTGCATCGCTGCCAAACGTTTGTCGTCGCGCGCGACATGGCACACGGGCCCTTTCGCAGCCTCGCGCAAGAGTAACTGCGCATCAAAGCCCTCGGGCGCGCCGGATACAGTGATGTGCGTCGCGTCAGGCATGTCTGTGCCCGCCGTGGACCATTCGAAATGTCATATTAAAACACACCGACAGTTAAATTTTGGTACATGCCCCAAAGGGCTGTGACGAAAATCGACACGACCCCCAAAAGTTGCGTGTAAAGCCGATGGCGCAGTAACCGCCGATGCAGCGGATCACCACCGACACCTGTGTGGAAAATTTGCCGCGCCGTTCGAAGGCTGAGCGCGCACAGGATCGACATCGGCAACCCCAGCAAAAATAGGGCTTGGGCGATTTCCAGATCGTAAACAAAACCCAAGACAGCCAGCGCCGTCAGCAAAAAACACCCAAGGCCCAGCAGCCACGGGCCAGACACATTTGCGATATATAACAACCGGTTGACGTTCACGCGGACGATATCTTGCAGGTCTTGCTCGGCATCACCTCCGTGCTTGCGGGCGCGTAAGATCATGTCATGGGGCACACCGATCACCCAATGACTGGCAGTCGACCACAGCACTGCCAGCGCGATCCAGAACCAAAGGTTCGAAAAAGATCGCATATCGATCATCTCAAAAATAGTTTGGTGAAGGTCCAATGTCGGATCCAAGGCAGCCTCGTAAGGGTCCATGTAGCCGCCCCCGCGCGCAATTCCTAGCCCCAAGGCTTGAGCCTGCGCGAAAACCGTGGCAGCAAGGAAACTGTAAACTAAAGCTGACAGGTTTTGCCGATGCGCCCGACACAATCCACCTTCCCCGCAACCCGCCTGCGCCGCGTGCGCAAATCTCCTGGTATGCGGGCCTTGGTGCGACAAAACTACCTATCTGCGGGCGATCTGATTTGGCCGGTTTTTGTGCGCAAAGGCAGCAATATCGAAGAGCCGATCGCCTCTATGCCGGGTGTGATGCGGCGATCTGTGGACAAGATGGCAGAGGCGGCACGCGAGGCGGCTGATCTGGGCATACCGGCGATGTGCATTTTTCCATATACCGAACAGGCGGATAGAACCGAGGATTGCGCCGAGGCCTGGAGTCCGAACAATTTGTCCAATCAAGCCACCCGCGCGATCAAAGCCGCTGTACCGGACATGGTGGTGATGACCGATGTTGCCTTGGATCCATATAACATCAACGGACATGATGGGTTTGTTGAGCACGGCGAAATCATCAATGACCGCACAATCGAGGCCCTTGTGAAGATGGCCGTTGCGCAAGCCGAGGCGGGTTCGGACATCATCGGCCCGTCCGATATGATGGACGGACGGATCGCAGCAATCCGCGCGGGCTTGGAAACGGGCGGCCATTGCAACGTGTCGATCCTCAGCTATGCGGCGAAATATGCCAGCGGATTCTATGGCCCGTTTCGAGACGCAGTTGGGGCATCTGGTGCGCTGAACGGCGACAAGAAAACCTATCAAATGGATGTGGCAAATTCAGACGAGGCCGTCCGCTTGATCGAGCGCGACCTGTTAGAGGGCGCTGACATGATCATGGTCAAACCGGGCATGCCATATTTAGACATTTGCCGCCGCGCCAAAGACGCATTCGGCGCGCCGACTTTTGCCTATCAAGTATCTGGCGAATACGCGATGTTGAAGGCCGCAGCAGGTCACGGATGGCTGGACCACGATAAGGTTATGATGGAAAGCTTAATGTGTTTCAAACGCGCCGGCTGTGATGGAATCCTGACCTATTTCGCACCAGATGCAGCACGATTATTGGCCAAAACTGATTGGCGTGTCGCGTAAGCGGGGGCTTTGCAAGGCGCAGCTTTTTGCCAGAAAGGTTCTGTGCAATAATCTCACGTGACATTTTGCCTGTCGCGGGCTAGGACTTTGGCCAAGATCGGGACACCCGGCACTTCGAGCACACAATTTACAGGCGATGTTATGGCACATGAAATTTTGACGCGGCGTGGTTTCACGCTGTCACTTTTGGCAAGTACAGGCGCAGTGGCTGCCTGCGGAAATGGAATCGGTGGACGCGGATCAGCAACAATTGATGCCCGGGTCGACGCGACTTTGGCCGAGATGTTTTCATCTTATCCCAACACACGCGATCTCGCACAAAAAGCCAATGGTATGTTGATTATGCCGCTGGTGACAGAAGCCGGGTTTGGTTTTGGCGGGGCTTATGGGCGCGGCGCGTTACGGGTCAATAACGTGACTGTTGACTATTATTCGGTGATAAAAGGATCGGGTGGTCTGCAAATCGGGGCACAGCAATACGCACATGTGTTATTTTTCATGACCCAAGAGGCTTTGTCGGATTTTCGAACATCTTCGGGCTGGGCTGCCGGTGCAGATCTAGAATATGTGATTTCAGATCAAGGGGATAGCCTGAACGCAGATACGACAACAGTGCTAAGTCCCGTCTTGGCCGCTGTTTTTGGGCGTGCGGGCTTGCGAATTGGAGCCACATTGGAAGGCACCAAATACACACGCATCATCCCCTAAAAATGTAACATAAAAAATCAATTTTTTTGATCGCCGTTCACACTCGACCAAGAAAAGCTGCATCAGAGCAGCGTTCCAAATCGTGCGCTTTGCCTATTTGCTACGCTTCTGTTGTACCTTGCCTTACCGCCGTAACATCAGTAATTCACAGCGCCGCCAGGTTGCACTGGGTGGCAGGGCTTTTGTTCACAAAGTTTCAGGCACGGCAATTTGGGCAATGCGCACCCAGCTTTACAGGCACATGCCTTAAGCGTGGGTCAATTGGGTATTATCACGCTGCAATTGAACCTTCGGCGCGACGTCCCAGACGTCGGATATCATCGCTTGAGGTCAAAATTCGAGCAACGCAGCTGAGAATATCGTCAAAGTGATCACTCATCATAAGCTGGGCGTTCCCCAAACGGTTCACAATTTCATCCAAACCATCCAGGTCACCATCAAACTTAGAGCGTTCAATTTTACACATTATGCGCGATAGCTCTAAGCCGGACAGCATCCGACGCATCGAACGACACTGTGTCGAAAACTTTTCGATCCTTTTGGACAGATCCTGCACATCAGACAATGATGTTGTGTGATATTCCCCTGCCAATCCGCGCAAAAGTTCCACGTCCCGATCAGGTTGATCTGGTGTTCCTTCGCGGACCGTTTGCAAGAACGACGCCATATCGCTCATCAAACTGCTCAACGCGATTTTATAGACGACTTGACGAACGGCTTCGGCACCAACTGTGCTGTCAGCCCCAAAGCGAGCCAAATGTTCTTCCATGGATTGCGTCATCAAACGATGGTTACCAGAAATCACACTGATTGGTCCGTCATTGCCTTCTAGGCGACCCGATTGCAGACGCATATTATAGGGAATTTGCTCTGTATTGTGAAATGCTTGCGTAATTTTACGCGTTTGCGCGTCTAATTGGCGGACATCGTCAAACAACAAGCTTAAAGCCGAGGACATGCGGTCTTCTTCGCGCCCCATTTGTGTTTTGCGTGCCGCAATTTCATCACGCAATGCGAAGCTCATAAATTCAACATAGTCGCTGTACCCCAAGGATATGATCATCTTATCGAGTTCAGCTGCGCTTTTCTTTGGACTAAGACCATCGGCTTCAAGTTGGATTAAATCGCCATATACCTTTTGGACAGGCCCCAAAATTCCACAACTGGGTTTCAAGCTAAGCGCCATGTAGCCATCTTCCAGCGGCACAAAATTGGCCAAACACCAATATGTGCCCCCACCCGCAGATTTGTTCTTTATATAAGCCGCAACGGGGTTACCGGCCTGAATAGCGTCCCAAATCTTGCTAAACACACCACGGGGCATATCTGCATCGCGCAAAATGTTATGTGGCGTCCCTTCTAAAGCGTCCCATTCATGTCCATTCACACGGATGAACGCCGCATTGCAGGACACGATGACACCTTGTTCATCGGTGCGTGAAAACAGAAGATCCTCAACTGCGAAGTCGACATCCACTACTTTTCCTGACTGTTCCAAACCAATTCCCCTAGGCCAGCGATATTTGGCTTAAATATTGCAGCAGAACATTACTTCGGTGTTAATTGAGAACCGCATTATGTGAAAATCTGAAACGGCGCACCATTGGCCCCTGGTGGTCACGATATGTGTCACAACATCGTTCGCCCCTTCGGGTGTTACAGCATCGGCGCGCTGTTGCTTTTAGCGTAGGACCTCCATAACACTCTGTGCGCAAACACCCTCAAAATAAAGGACCCGTTATGGCTTTGGTCTTCCGCTGGCTTATGCGTCTGGCAGGGGTGATGATTGTTTTGGTGCTTTTGATGGTTGCTGGCGTTTATTATTTCGCCGCCCGTTCGCTGCCGGACTATGATCGTACAGTGGAGACGCAAGGCATCAGTGCACCCGTCGAGATCGTGCGCGATACGGCAAACGTGCCACATATCTTTGCCGATACCGATCCAGATGCCTTTTTCGCCCTTGGCTTTGCCCATGCACAGGACCGTTTATGGCAAATGACCATGATGCGCCGCACGGCACAGGGGCGTCTTAGCGAAGTGTTCGGCATCGAAACCTTGACCATCGACACTTTTATCCGACGGCTGGATGTGTACCGCCTGGCCCAGCAATCGGTGCAAGCGCAAAGCCGCTATACGCAAACTGCTCTGACATCTTATGCGGCAGGTGTGAATGCGCGGTTAAACCAAATCAACGCCGAAGCCTTGGGGCGAGGCGCGCCCGAGATGTTTTTATTCAACACTCCCATCGCCCCATGGGTGCCCGCAGATTCGCTTGCAATCATCAAACTGATGGGGCTTCAATTGTCCTCGCATTTGGAACAAGAAGTGCTGCGCGCGCGGACACAATTGGCGCTGAATGAACCAGAGCGGCTGCGCGATATTCTGCCCGACCATCCCGGTGCAGGTATTGCCGAGCTGCCGGAATTTTCCCAATTATTCCCAGATCTTCGCCGCGTGGCGCAGGCCTCGATCAGTCCAAACGAGCCCGCTTTCACGCCCTTCCCCAAACGCGCTTTTTCCGGGGCTTCCAATGCCTGGGCGGCGGCCCCGACACGGTCTGCTTCGGGCGGGACGCTGTTGGCAAATGATCCACATTTGGGGCTTAGCGCGCCGTCGATTTGGTATTTGGCGCGGCTTGAACTGGCCACAGGTGGGGTGATTGGCGCCACAATCCCGGGCCTACCTGCGATCCTGACGGGGCGGTCGGGGCAATTGGGGTGGGGTCTGACCACCGCCTTTGTGGATGATCAGGATGTGTTTATTGAAAAGCTAAACCCGGAAAACGCAAATGAATATCTGACGCCAGATGGCTACAAACCCTTTGAAAGCCGCGCGAGCATTATCAAAATCAAAGATGCCGAGCCCGTGACGCTGCAACTGAGGTGGAGCGAAAACGGCCCGGTTCTGTCACCCTCACGCCATTCGATTGGGCTGATCACCCCGCCCGGCCATGTGGCAGCCCTGTCTTGGACGTTGTTGTCGGGCCAAGATACGTCGCTAACGGCGGCCCTTGAGTTGATGCGCGCCACCGACATCACCGAGGCGATTGAAACGGGCGAACGCTATGTCGCCCCCGCGCAAAACCTGACTTTGGTGGATACAGATACAATTGCGATGAAAACCATCGGCCATGTGCCGCGCCGCGATGCGCGCCATGCTTCGCAGGGGCGTATTCCCAGTCAAGGCTGGCTGCCGGAAAACCGATGGGATGGGCGGATGCCTTATCTGTCCAATCCCGAATTCGTCGCACCTGTGTCGGGCATTTTAGGCAATACCAATAACAAGACTGTGCAACGTCCATTTCCGGGGCATATTTCCTTTGTCTGGGGCGATGCGCAGCGGGTGCGGCGCTGGCAAAACCTGATGCAAAGCCGACTTGTGCACACGCGCGACAGCTTTATCGAGGCACAATTGGACACGGTCAGCTACACAGCACGCGCGCTATTGCCGCTGATTGGCGCAGATTTGTGGTTTACCGGCGAAACCGCCCCCGAAGGCACCCCAGCACGCAACCGCCAACGGGCCCTGGCCCTGTTGGCCAGTTGGAACGGTGAAATGAACGAACATTTGCCAGAACCTTTGCTTTATGCCGCTTGGACCCGGGCGCTGCAGACGCGGCTGATCCAGGATGAACTTGGGCCGTTGGCCGACGAATTTACCCATGTAGAACCGTTGTTTATTGAACGGGTCTATCGCGATATCGAAGGGGCCTCAGCGTGGTGTGACGTCAAACAATCAAGCCGCGTGGAAACCTGTTCCGAGATGGCGCAACTGGCGTTAGATGATGCCCTGATTTGGATTGAGGAAAGCTGGGGCGACAATTTCGAAAGCTTGCGTTGGGGGGATGCGCATCAGGCCACGCATGATCATCAGGTGCTGGGTGAAATCCCGATTCTTTCGACTTTGGTCAATATCCGTCAAAGCACGTCTGGGGGGGACAACACATTACTGCGCGGCAAGACCAGCGGCAAAGATCCAACCCCCTTTCACAATGTCCATGGGGCCGGATATCGGGGGGTCTATGATTTTGCGGATCCCGACAGTTCGGTCTTTGTGATTTCGACGGGGCAATCGGGGCATATGCTGTCGCGTCATTATGATGATTTGGCCCAGTTGTGGCGACGGGGCGAGTATATTCCGATGTCGCTAAGCCCAGACTTGGCGCGCGCGGGCTCTGTGGGCGTCACGGTTTTGCGGCCCAACTAGCATGGGGGGGTGGGGCCAAAGGACGGTATGCCAAGCGCGCACCCGACGCAAAATGGCGGATTTTGGGAACGGGGGTTTGGAATGTTAATTGCACTGAACAAACCCTTTGGTGTGCTGAGCCAATTTACCGACAAAAGCATGGTAGCCAGCCCCCGTCCGACCTTATCGACCTATGTCCAGCTGCCAAATGTGTATCCTGCAGGGCGGTTGGATCGCGACAGCGAGGGGCTGTTGCTGTTGACGGATGATGGTCGCTTGCAGGCGCGGATTGCGCATCCGAAGTTCAAGAAGCCAAAAACCTATCTTGCGCAAATCGAAGGCGTGCCAGATGCGGCCGCTTTGAAAGCTTTGCAATCCGGGGTCACGCTGAAGGATGGTCGCACGCGCCCTGCCCTTGTACGCAAGATCGACCCGCCGGATTGGGTATGGCCGCGTGACCCGCCCATTCGCGTGCGCAAATCAGTGCCTGATTGTTGGATTGAGCTAACCTTAACCGAAGGGCGCAACCGGCAAGTGCGGCGTATGACAGCGCATGTTGGGCATCCGACTTTGCGTTTGATCCGGTGGTCTATTGGGGATTGGACGCTGCAGGGTCTTGCCCCCGGAAGCTACCGCGAACTCTGATCACATCCCGTCGAAGGTTGCCCTTTGACGCGCAGTCCAACGCACAGCGAAGGCAGCCCCTTCATCCGTGATCTCTTCGGATTGGACCAGATCATTCTGATAAAGCCACGCACGTTTGCGGCCCTCGGCATGGCCCAGCTGCACTGTTTCATCCATCACCACGCCGCGCAAAGTTTCGGCAATGGCAGACAGCGGCGCCGCCAACCCTTCACCTGTCAGCGCCGACGTCACATAAATCCCATCCGACCGTTGCGCCCGTGTGCGCACCGCATCTGCGGCTTCTGCATCAAGCAGATCGACTTTGTTCCACAGCTCAAACCGGGTGCGCGTGTCCTCCACCCCCAGTGAATTCAGGATATCTTCGACATTTTCTGCCTGCTGTTCTGTTTCGCGGTGCGAAATATCGCGCACATGGACGATAATATCTGCGCTAAGGACCTCTTCAAGTGTCGCAC
Organism: Paracoccaceae bacterium; assembly: GCA_045106335.1. Lineage (GTDB taxonomy): Bacteria > Pseudomonadota > Alphaproteobacteria > Rhodobacterales > Rhodobacteraceae > Aliishimia. The sequence continues at coordinate 23,798 of JBGCEM010000057.1, forward strand.
GAAATGCCGCCACCAATTCTGTTGGAAGATCGGAAATGAAGCCCACGGTGTCGGATAAGATCACCTCGGGACCATCGGGCAGATCGACTTTGCGCATCGTTGGATCGAGCGTGGCGAACAACATGTCCTTGGCCATCACATCTGCGCCCGTTAAGCGATTGAACAGCGTCGATTTTCCGGCGTTGGTATAGCCCACAAGGGCGACAATCGGATACGGAACTTTGGCGCGTGCGGCCCGGTGCAGCCCCCGGGTCTTGACCACCTTGGCCAGTTGGCGGCGCAAGCGCACAAGTTGTTCATCAATCGCGCGCCGGTCCGCTTCGATCTGCGTCTCACCGGGACCGCCCACAAACCCCAAGCCCCCGCGCTGGCGTTCCAAATGCGTCCAAGCCCGCACAAGTCGCGTGCGCTGATAAGACAACGCCGCCATTTCGACCTGCAACACGCCTTCGCGCGTCGCAGCCCGGTCCGAAAAGATTTCCAGGATCAGACCCGTGCGGTCCAAAACCTTACATTTCCAGGCTTTTTCAAGATTGCGCTGCTGTACGGGCGTCACCGGCCCGTCGATCAAAACCAGCTCAATATCAGCCGCATGGATACGCGCGCCGAGTTCTTCGACCTTGCCTGATCCAAACAGCTCGCCCGGCTTCGGCTTTGGCAACGAAACAATTTCCGCGCCTTCAACTGACAATTCCGGAAGGGCGCGCGCCAACGACACAGCCTCTTCGAGTGCCGGAGCAGCGTCGCGGCGGTGTTCATTTGTCTTAATATCGGGATGCAGAACCCAAGCGCGGGTCACTGCAGGCGGTTCGGCAGTCAAGCGCTGTCTTCACCTTCATACAAGCTGATCGGTTGGCTCGGCATAATTGTCGATATCGCATGCTTATAAACAAGCTGGCTTTGACCGTCGCGGCGCAACAACACGCAAAAATTGTCAAACCATGTGATCACGCCCTGCAGCTTTACGCCGTTAATCAGAAAGATCGTAACCGGAACTTTCGTCTTACGCACATGATTCAAAAACGCATCTTGCAGATTCTGTCGGTCAGAAGCCATTGGTTTTCAGCCTTTTTTTATCTTCTGGTGCTTGTCACGCAACCGTCTCTTTTACGTGAATATGTCCGAGCACGCGTTAAGATTCCACCCCCAAAACGCAACGAAGCGCGAACATGGATCTAACTGTGCTTTTATCCGCGCCACAATTCAGGGGTGAGCAGCGCAATCACCGCCAAAGTTTCAAGCCGCCCGACCACCATTGAGATGCAAAACACAAGCTTGGCACCGATGGGCAATGTGGCGACTTCGATCGGGGTCGGGCCCGCCACCTGCAGCAAAGGTCCGGTATTGGACAGGGCCGCCGAGGCCATAATCATCGCGTCCTCAAACCCGACCCCAAAGGCTGTCAGCAACAGACAAATCGCCGCCAAAGACAGGGCAAACAGCATGAAAAACACCCAAGCAATATAGGCGCCTTGCCGTTGCAACCGCCGCCCCATGCCACGCGCACCGCTGACCGAGGACGGATGGACCAGCTGTTCCATCTCGCGCATGCCATGGCGATAGAGCGCAAAGACCCGCAGCAGCTTGACGCCCCCCGCAGTCGTGGCAACACCGCCCCCCATCAGGGCCAGCGCAATCAGGATCAACCCAGGCGTGCCCAATCCCGACCACCCCTGTGCTTCGGCCCAATAGGCGCTGGTGAAACCGGTGGTGGTCAAAAAACTGGCCACTGTGAAGACACCACCCCACAGCGCACGCAAACCATCGATCAGACCCGTGGGGCCACTAAACTCAAACGTGCCCACCCAGTGGCGCAAAAACAGCAAGACCGGGATGCAGACAATCAACGCCGTCGCCAATCGAATTTCGGGGTCCGTGTGCAGTCCTTCGTCGGTTTGCGTGACCGTGTCCGATGAAAAGGTCAGGCGCGAAATGGCAAAGGCCAAAAACATAAACATGACGACCTCGCCTGCAAAGCCTGCAGCCGCCGTGTCGAGCCCGCCAATGGGCGACAGGCCGGATGTCGACATGATTGACATGGCATGGATAAGCGCCACCAAAGACTGCTCTGCGCTGGTCAAAAGCATTATCCAAAGTGCCAAGGTCAACCCGGCATAGATCGGGAACAGCGTGCCAATCACGCGGTAAAGCCGCGCCCGCGTGCCAGCCCGCGTCATTGCGCGCCCTGTGGACCCGGCGCGCCCTGGCTCTGCGCGGGCTGTGACCTCAAACCCGCCCAGGTTCAGCGGTGCTAGGATTGCAGCAGCCGCCGCCCACATCACGAATCCCCCCAACCAAGCCACCTGCCCGCGCCACAGATGCAATGCACCGCCCAATCGGTCAGGATCCGTGAAAGCAACCGAACCGGTGGTGGTCATCGCAGAAACCATTTCCAAATAAGCGTTGAAATAAGTGGTGGTGCGCAGTGCTTCATAAAACGGCAGGGCCAGAACGGCGGGTAAGCATAACATCACCACCGACAGCGCAAACAAGGGCGATAGCGTGCGTTTGCGATCAGCGCGCCCAGCCAAAGCAATTCCGATCAAAACAAACAAAACCGACCCCAAGACACCCGCGTAAAAGAAGGTGCGCGCGACGGAATGGTCGTCTTGGATCAAAGCATAAAGGGCAGGCACAAACATGGACGCACAGGCCACGCCGAAGGCCAACAAAACAAGTGGAAGATCTCCGATCTGAGCGAACACCCCCACCGCGCGTTTCGAGTTTGCCCGCGCCATCAGAAAAAGTCGATCGAGACCTGCATCAGGCGCTCGACTTCGGGCACATCGCTGGTCAGGGCAAACATCGCCACCACATCGCCCTCTTCGATCCGGGTGGATCCTTTGGGGCGGATGACCTCCTCGCCCTTTTGCACAGCGCCCACCAACACACCTTCAGGAAAGTCGATATCGCCAATTTTCTTGCCTGCCATAGGCGAGGTCGACAGAACTTCGGCCTCAATGATTTCCGCCTCGGCATCGCCTATGGAATAAAGTGCACGCACCCGGCCATGGCGAATATGGCGCAGGATTGAGGACACTGTGGTCGCGCGCGGGTTAATGTAAGCATCGATCCCCAAAGGCCCCATCAAAGGCACCAAAGTCGGGTCATTGATCAGCGCGATTGCAAAGGGGCAGCCTTCAGATTTTGCGCGCACCGCCGCCAGCATGTTGGTCTTGTCGTCATCCGTGACCGCCAGGACCGCATCGGCGCGCGCAACACCCGCTTCTGCCAACAAAGCCACATCCAAGCCGTCGCCGTGCAGCACAATTGTGCGCTCAAGCGCCTCGGCGGCGCGTTCGGCCCGGCCCCGGTCACGTTCAATCATCTTGGCCCGCACCCGCTTTGGCCCCGCTTCAAGGTGCTGCGCGACGTTCAAGCCCACATTCCCACCCCCAATCAAAACCATGCGTTCCTGGATCGCCTCGGATTTCCCAAAGATTTCAAGGGTGCGCGAGACATCTTCGCTGTGCACAAAGATATAACAATCGTCCCCAACAAACAGCTGATCGCCAGGTTCAGGTGCAAACAAGCTGCCCTCACGCCGCACCCCAACCACCACGGCGCGCAGGGTCGAAAACAAATCAGTAAGCTGGCGCAAGGCGGTGTGGATCACCGGGCAGTCTTCTTCAATGGTGATGCCCAAAAGCTGCGCGCGGCCCCCCATAAAGGTTTCCGTGTCAAACGCCGCAGGCGCACTTAGCCGCTTTAACGCCGCCGCAGCCACTTCGCGTTCGGGCGAAATCACCACATCAATAGGCATGTGATCGCGTCGGTACAGATCGGAATAAATCGCTTCCAGATACGAGGTCGAGCGCAGCCGCGCGATCTTGCGTTCCACGCCAAACACCGAATGGGCCACCTGACAGGTCACCATATTCACTTCGTCAGAATGGGTGGCCGCGATCACCATATCCGCATCCCGTGCCCCGGCCCGATCCAGAATATCAGGATAACTGGCAAAACCGGCAACACCTTGCACGTCCAACACATCCGTCGCCTGGCGCACAAGATCGGCATTGTTGTCAACGACGGTGACATCGTTGCGCTCGCCTGACAGATGCCGGGCGATTTGCCACCCGACTTGCCCTGCCCCGCAAATGATAACCTTCATGGGTGTGTCCTGCACAGCTGCGGCCCGTCATTTGCATGACAGATGGGCCGAACTCGGTCAATCTGATTGTCTGGCCTGTGCGCGTTAGTCGATTGTGGCGTCTTCTTCGTCCTCGACATGGGCCACCCGCGCCCCGGATTTCGACGAGGTCACAACCCCCAAGGATTTTAACTTGCGGTGCAACGCACTGCGTTCCATCCCGACAAAACTGGCGGTGCGCGAGATATTGCCCCCAAACCGGTTGATCTGGGTCAGCAAATATTCGCGCTCAAACGCCTCACGTGCTTCACGTAAGGGCAGCGTCGCCAAAGCGCCGGACAAAACCACCCGGCCTTCGCTATCTGTGCTGGCGTCTTCGCCAGGCAGATCTTTGGCCTCAATCGGACCAGTCCCGTCGGCCAAGATCAACACACGTTCCACTAAGTTCTTCAATTGGCGCACATTTCCAGGCCAGATCATGGTTTGCAACAACGCCGATGCATCGCCGGTCAAGGGGCGCAAAGGCAAGCCCTGGGCCGCGTGAAACGCTTCGATAAAGTGCTGCGCCAGCTCTGGGATATCCTCGCGCCGCTCTTCCAAGGACGGCACAGCGATGGGCACAACATTCAGGCGATGATACAGTTCCTGACGGAAGTTCCCGGCCGCGATAGCAACTTGTAAGTCCTTGTTTGTGCTGGACAGAACCCGGATATCAACCTTGACCTTATCCGTGCCGCCCACCCTCTGGAATTGCTGATCGACCAACACCCGCAAGATCTTGGACTGCGTGCCCAACGGCATATCAGCGACCTCGTCGAAATACATCACGCCGCCATGCGCTTGTTCCAGCAAGCCTTGTTCAACCCCGCGTTCCGCGCTTTCGCGCCCAAACAGAACTTCTTCCATGCGTTCAGGCTCAATCGAGGCGCAATTCACCGTCACAAACGGGGCCGAGGCGCGGTTGGATTCCGCGTGGATGTAGCGCGCCGCCACTTCTTTGCCGCTGCCCGCAGGCCCCGTCAGCATAACCCGACCATTGGATTTGGTGACCTTATCCAACTGGCTGACCAAGGCGCGGAAAGACGCAGATGAGCCGATCATATCCGAGCCCGACACCTCTTTGCGCCGCAGGCTTTGATTTTCGCGCCGCAGCCGGGACGTTTCCATCGCGCGTCGGATCACCACCAGCAACTGTTCGATATTAAACGGTTTTTCGATGAAATCATAGGCGCCCTGCTTGATCGCCGCCACCGCAATTTCGATATTGCCATGCCCCGAAATGATCACCACCGGTACATCTGGATTCTCACGCTTCACCGCCGACAAGATATCGATGCCGTCCATCGCACTGTCTTTGAGCCAAATATCCAGCACCAACAACGCGGGCAGATTTGAATTGATCTCGTGCATCGCCGCATCCGAGGTCCCGACTTTGCGCGTTGAATAGCCCTCGTCCTCTAGAATGTCCGCAATCAACTCTCGGATGTCTTTTTCGTCATCCACAATTAAGATGTCACTCATGCCTCGCCCTTTTTCTTTTCTGTGTCGGGCAATGGCAGCGTGATAACCGCCATGGCCCCGAAATGTGTGCCTGTCGCGCCAAAGACTGGCGCATCTTCAAGTGTTAACGTTCCGCTGTGCTCTTCGATGATCTTCTTCACAATCGGCAGCCCCAGCCCCGTGCCTTCGCTGCGCGTGGTGACATAGGGTTCAAACAGGCGTGCGCGATCTTCTGGCAATCCGATTCCATTGTCCGCAATCGTGATCAGCGCCGCGTCGGGCTGTGTGCTAAGATGAATGTCAATCTGGGGGCGATGCCCCTCTGGTGCGCCCTTTTTTCTCAGACTTTCAATCGCTTCGCCGGCATTCTTGATCAAATTCGTCAGCGCTTGGCCAATCATCGTCGCATCCACATCGACCGCGATAGGATCCTCGGGTGGTGTGAAATTGATCTGCACATCGGGCTGGCCCTGCCGTTGCAACAACACCGCACCTTGTAACAAATCCACCAGATCTTGTTGCTTGCGCACCGGTTCAGGCATGCGCGCGAACTTGGAAAACTCATCCACAATCCGGCGCAGATCGCCCGTTTGACGCACGATCACGTCGGTCATTTGTTCCAGCTTATCGCTGTCTTCGCCTAAGCGCGGGGCGAATTTACGTTTGATCCGCTCGGCACTCAGTTGGATCGGGGTCAGCGGGTTTTTGATTTCATGGGCAATGCGCTGCGCCACATCCCCCCAGGCCGCCATACGCTGCGCCGATACCAAATCGGTCACATCGTCAAACGCCACAACAAAGCCTTCTAGCCGGTCCGTATCATTGCGCCGGGTCGCCATGCGCACCAACAGATTTTCCAACCGACCCTTGCGCGTGACTTTGATTTCGCGCTGTGCCACTTGCGCTTTAGCGCTACGCAACTCTTCAAACAGCGGGCCAAATTCAGGGACCGCCACGACCAAATCCAAAGCCTGTTGATCTTCGCGCCAGCCCAGCAAGCGCTCTGCCGAGCGGTTCACAAAGGTCACTTTGCCTTTCGCATCCAGCCCAACGACGCCCGATGTCACAGACCCCAGCACGGAATCAAACAGACGGCCGCGCCGCTCAATCTGGCGGGTGTTGTCCAGCAAGGTTTCGCGCTGCCCCTTCAATTGCCGGGTCATTTGGTTAAAATAGCGCCCGAGCATCGCGATTTCGTCATCGCCCGCTTCCTCAAACACCCGCACATCCAAGTCGCCCAACCCAACGCGCTGCGCCGCACCCGTCAGTCGCCCCACCGGACCCGACAGCCGTTCGGCAAAATACAGCCCCGCCCACACTGCCGCCAGGATCAAAATCAGCGCAAAACCAAGGTAAATTAGGCCAAATTCAAACAAACGTCGCCCGCGTTCGCTTTCAAGCTGCTGATAGACTCGCACAGTTTCTTGGGTGTCATCCAGCAACGACAGGATTTCGCCATCCACATCGCGGGTCACATAGAGATACCGATCAAGGAATCCGCCCAATCGGACCAGCGCACGGAATTCATTATTGGCCCAATCTTCAAAGATTACGACCTCTTCAGTTTCGACCCGGGCAATATCCGCTTTCAGCGGCGCTTCGAAATTGAACAAATAGGATCCTTCGCCGCGTGCGCGAATTTGTCCTGTGCCATCAATCAGATAAGCCTCACGCAGACCCCGTTGACTGGCCGCTTGGCCCTGCGCCAACAGCTCGCCATCCGACACATACAGATCCCGGCTGCGGGCCTGTTCCAGCGCCAAAGCCAGCCCGCGCGCATCCGCGGCCAAGTTCTGGCGCTGTTCCGTTTCGTAGGCCTGCGCGGCGGCCAAAGATGACCCCACAACGGACCGGACCCGGTCCGAAAACCAGCCCTCGACGCCGATATTGATGGTAAGCCCCGCAAACACCGCCACGATCACTGTGGGGATTAAGGCCAATAAGGCAAACACAGCCGATAGGCGCAGGTGTAGGCGCGAGCCTGCGGATTTGGCGCGCCGGGCTGCAATCAGCCGAGCCACTTGGGCCGCCACCAACGCCGCCACCACCAAGACATAGATCAGGTCGGCCAGAACGATCAGACGCAACGCAGGCGAACTGGCCCCCTGCGCCAACGGGCCCAGCACTAAGAAAGTCGCCAACGCCAAGACGGGGCCCAGCACCACCAAACCGAAGGTCGCAATGTTGCGCACGCGCTTGACCCGGCGCAATCGCCCTAGCTTAGACCAACGTAAATTCTGTGCCTGGGATGCCACCAGAGCCCCTACTGTATATGTGACGCTTTGTGCGTCGGACCGCCATATATCGTAGAGGTTACCAGACCTGTCCCCTGAATGCCACAGCTTATGTGACTATTTTACATCAATTTACTTTACATCAATTTGCGCCGCCGGGTCACTTGAATGTCCAGATCGGTGATTTTCTTGCGCAATGTATTGCGGTTAATGCCCAAAAGGTCCGCACATTTGGCTTGATTGCCGCCTGTGGCTTCCAAGGCAATCTCGATCATCGGCAATTCAATTTCGCGCAAAATTCGACCGTAAAGCCCAGCGGGGGGCAACATATTTCCGTGCAAATCAAAGTAGCGCCGCAAGTGTCGTTCTACCGACGCGCCCAGTTTTTCCGACGTCGCAGCCGAACCGCGCATGGGTTCCAGTTCGGGTTGCGCCCCCAGGACCTGTTGCACTTCGACAGCGGTAATTTCCGAGGCGCGGCTGGTTAGCGACAAACGCCGCAAAGCGTTTTCCAACTGGCGCACATTGCCGGGCCAACTGTACGTGCGCAGGATTTCGGCGGCATCCGCAGACAGGCTGCGCGGCGCGCCCCCCGCTTTTTCCGCTTTGCCCAAAAAGTGCTTCGACAACAATGCGATATCATCGACGCGCTCGCGCAATGATGGCACCGACAGCGTCGCACCAGACAGTCGGTAAAACAGATCTTTGCGCACCCGGCCCTCTTCCATGGCCTTGCTTAAATCCGATTGCGAGGTCGCCAAAAAGCGCGGCATATACTCGCCAGGCGTGTCCATCATCTGGACAATGCGGGCCTGTACCTCAAGTGGGATATCCCCGATTTCTTCGATCAACAGCGTTCCGCCCTTAACCCGCGCAAGCACGCGCGCAGGGCCTTCAAGGTCGGACAAATCCACAGCCGTGGAGGCCACAAAGGGCAAAGTACGCCGGTCTGAGAAGTCGTGAATCGCGCGCCCGATCAGGCTTTTGCCCGTCCCACTTTCGCCCCAAATCAGCACGGGCAGATCGGTGTTCATCACCCGCGCCACGACCCGGTACAGCGTCTGCATCACCTCGGTGCGGCCCACCAAGGGCAGTTCTTCGGGGTGTTTCGTATCCTCAGGGGGGGCTTTGGCCGACACTTGACGCGCCTCAAGTGCGCGCGCGGTGCGTTTCATCAGATCGGGAAGATCAAAGGGCTTGGGCAAATAGTCATACGCCTCGGCCTCGGCCGCCTGAATTGCGGTCATGATCGTGTTTTGCGCCGAAATCACAATCACCGGCAGCCCGGGGCGATCCTCTGCGATTTTTGGAAGCATTTCCAACCCGTTACCATCTGGCATCATCACATCGGAAATCACCACATCGCCTTTGCCTTCGGCCACCCAACGCATCAGCGTGGTCAGGGACGAGGTCGCATGCACGCGGCATCCCGCACGCGTCAACGCTTGGGTCAACACTGTGCGAATGGTGCGATCATCATCAGCAACAAGAACCGTTCCGTCCATGGTTTACTCCGTAATAAAGGGGGTGCCTGCAGCGCGCGGCAAAGACATGCGAAAAATCGTGCGTCCGGGCACAGAATTGACTGAAATCCAGCCATTGTGATCAGACATAATCTTGCTGACCAAGGCCAATCCCAGCCCTGTGCCGTTTTCTTTGCCCGACACGAAAGGGTCAAAAATCTCGTCGCGAATATCGGGCGGCAGTCCGGGGCCATCGTCGATAATTTCGATTTGCAAGGGCAGCGATTGGCCAGATCCATCCGCGCGCCGCAGTCGGAACGAGTGTTCGAAATAGCTGCGCAGCGTGATGACACCGCCTTGCATTTGTGCGGCTTCACTGGCGTTTTTCAGCAAGTTTAGAACCACTTGCAGCAGCTGATCCGGATCCCCCAATGCCAGGGGCAGCGACGGGTCATATTGTTCCACGATCTTCATATGCGCGCCAAACCCCAGCAGCGCCGAACGCCGTGCGCGGTCTAGCACATCATGCACATTCACGGGCTGCGCATCGGGGGGCGAAAGATTGCCAAACTGTTCGACTTGTTCCAACAGCTTGACGATGCGCCGGCTTTCTTCGACGATCAGATCCGTCAGTTCCAGGTCCTCGGGCTTTAGGCTCATGGACAGCAATTGCGCCGCCCCAGTGATGCCAGCCAGGGGGTTTTTGATTTCATGGGCCAGCATTTCAGCCATGCCAATTGCCGATTGCGCGGCGGATTTGACCGAGTGGTTCAGCGTCATGCGCCCGGCCAACTCACGCGGTGAGACCATCATCAACATATGCCCCGGGGCGCCCGCCAGCGGGGCGATTTGCAAGGCACATTCCACGGGCGCACGACTGCCCGACCCGACCTGCACATCATTCACAAAGAGCGGTGAATTGTTGGCCCGTGCGCGCTCAAAAGCGGCTTCAATCGGGGCATCAATGGCGAAGGCATCCCAAACCGGCGTGCCTTTGGCGGACTTAGCCGAGCTGTTTAAAAAGCCTTCTGCGGGGCCATTTAGATCGGCGATTGCGTTATTTGCGTCGATACGCACCGCAGGCACTGGAAGTGTGGCCCAAAGATCGATGTCTGTGCTCATGCGACAGCCCGGATACAAGGTCCGCCCTGAGGTGCGCCGCCTAACGCCCGCGGGATCAAGGCCAAGACCTGCTCTGGTGTGGTTGAGGTCAAGATTTCGCGCCGCAGATCGCTGGGGGTTTGCGCGGTGTCCATATACCAGCCCAGATGTTTACGCGCACAGCGGATGCCCAGATGCGTGCCGTAAAAGCTGAGCATTTGCGTGTAATGGTCACGAACCAGATCGGCCAAGGCGGCCCCTTGCGGAATGATAGGTGCGGGCGTGCCCCAAAGGTCATGCGCGATTTGCGCCAACAGCCAAGGCCTACCTTGTGCCCCGCGCCCCACCATAACCCCATCTGCACCCGAGCGATCCAGTGCGCGCCGTGCGGTCAGGGTATCGACTATATCGCCATTGGCGAGCACCGGGATCGACACCGCCTCTTTGACCTTTGCGATGGCGTGCCAATTGGCATTGCCCTTGTAAAACTGACACCGGGTGCGCCCATGGATGGTGATCATCTGGATGCCCGCCGCCTCGGCCCGGCGCGCCAGATCCGGCGCATTCATAAGCGCATCATCCCAACCTAACCGGGTCTTCAGCGTCACTGGCACGTCCACTGCCGCCACCACGGCGTCGATCAAGGTCAAAGCGTGGTCCAAGTCGCGCATCAATGCAGAGCCAGAATAGCCACTGGTGACCTTTTTGGCCGGGCAGCCCATGTTGATGTCGATCAGCCGCGCGCCCTGCGCGGCCACCATCTTTGCGGCCTCGGCCATAGGGGCGGCATCGCGCCCCGCCAGCTGCACTGCAGAGCCCTGCACCCCTAGCGCCAATTCCGCGCGCTCGCGGGTTCCGGGCCGGGCGTTAATGATATCGACACTGGCCACCATTTCGCTGACCACCAGGCCCGCTCCGAAGCGCGCCACCAAGTTGCGATAGGGCAAATCCGTAATTCCCGCCATCGGTGCAAGCGCAATGGGCGGGGTCAGACTATTGGGGCCAAGGTGGATTGCGTCGGTCATAGGGTCCTCAGATCTTATTCAAAGATAAGGACGGGATTTCCGGTATTCAACGAAACTCGCTCCCTTCAAGCTCGACAAACTGGCATGTGCACAAATTTTCATCACCTTCCCGCCACAGATTGCCGTTTCCCGCAGCAATGCCTACAAACCGACACTATGAGCACACACCACATCGCCGCCCTGATCGTTGCTGCCGGACGCGGGACCCGCGCGGGGGGCGATAAGCCCAAACAATGGCAGGATCTAAATGGCGCGCCGGTGCTGCATTGGACCTTGGCGAAATTCGCCGCGCACCCGAAAATCCAGCGGATCGCGCTGGTGCTGCACGCCGATGACATGGATCGCACGGTCGCCCCGATGCCGGATCACATCTGTGCCGGGGGCGCGGATCGCGCCGGATCTGTTGTGGCCGGGCTTGAGGCGCTGAAAGGCACTGGCACGACTCATGTTCTGATCCATGATGTGGCCCGGCCCTGTGTGTCGCCCCAAACAATCGATGCGGTGATTGACGCGCTCAGCACGCACAGCGCCGCCGCCCCTGCCCTGCCGGTGACGGACGCGCTGTGGATCGGAGTAGACGGGCATGTGGGTGGCACGCAATCGCGCGAGGGTCTGTTTCGCGCCCAAACCCCGCAGGGATTTGCCTATGACGCGATCTTGAACGCCCATGCCACGCATCCAGGCGGCGCTGCAGATGATGTGGAAGTCGCGCGCGACACAGGTCTTAGCGTTGCAATTGTGCCCGGCGACGAAGATAACCTGAAAATCACCCATCCCGGCGATTTCGCCCGGGCCACCCGAATTTTGCGAGGACAGATGAAACTGCGGCTTGGAAATGGCTTTGACGTGCACGCTTTTGGCCCTGGCGATCATGTGACTTTGTGCGGCGTCGATATTCCCCATGATGCGGGGCTTGTCGGGCATTCGGATGCGGATGTCGCCATGCACACAGTGACGGACGCGATTTACGGCGCGCTGGCTATGGGCGATATTGGCCAGCATTTCCCGCCTTCGGATCCGCAATGGAAAGGCGCTGCGTCGGACATATTCCTAAAACACGCCGTGGATTTGGCGTCACAGCATGGCTTTCAGATCGGCAATATCGACTGCACGATCATTTGCGAATTCCCCAAAATCGGCCCCCATGCAGCGGCGATGCGGGGCACGTTGGCGCAGATTATGGGGATGGATCTGGGCGATGTGTCGGTCAAGGCGACCACCTCGGAACGGTTGGGCTTTACGGGGCGCGGTGAAGGCATCGCCTGCATCGCCACATGCACGTTGATTGGCACATGAGCGCGCGCATGCGACTGGCACAGATGATCGGCACGCTGTTGGGTGTGGGCTATATCCGCCCCGCGCCGGGCACGTGGGGTTCGCTTGTGGCGCTGCCGTGGGGGTGGGTTGTGCATAGCTTCGGCGGCTTTCCCCTGTTGTTGCTGGGCTGCGTTGTGGCCTTTGCCAAGGGATGGTGGGCGACGGCGCAGATGACGCGCGGAACCGACGATCATGACCCCTCGGAAATCGTAGTGGACGAGTTGGTCGGTCAGTGGATTGCGATCTTACCGCTTAGCTATGCCGCATGGAATATGAATTTGAACATCCTAGTGTTGTGGCCCGGCTGGGTTGCTGCTTTTGCGTTGTTTCGCCTGTTCGACATCTGGAAGCCGGGGCCGGTCGGTTGGGCAGATCGGCGCGGCGATGCGTTGGGTGTGATGCTGGATGATGTGATCGCCGGGATCTTTGCCGCCATCGGCGTGATCGCCCTGGCCGGATTGGCCCATGGGGTATTCGGCGTATGAGCCTGGAACGTCAAATCCTGACACACGCCAAACAGCGCGGTGTTCTGATCGCCACTGCTGAAAGCTGCACCGGTGGGATGGTGGCCGCGCGCTTGACCGATCCGGCAGGTGCCTCGGCCATCTTTGATCGCGGTTTTGTCACTTATACCAATGCCGCCAAGATCGAACAGTTGGGCGTGTCCCCCGACACCCTTACGCAGCACGGCGCCGTCAGCGAAGAGGTCGCGCAGGCCATGGCCACAGGCGCGCGGCAAGCCTCAACAGCGCAAATCGCCGTCGCCATCACCGGCATCGCAGGGCCCGGCGGATCAGATCACAAACCTGAAGGGCGCGTCTGCTTTGGCCTCGCGACCCCCACAAGCACCCACACCGAGACTGTCGAATTCAACGCGCTGGGGCGAAAACAAGTCCGCGAAGCTGCCACCGAGCACGCGCTGCGTTTGATCCTGTCCGCGCTTTAGATCCGATTTTGCAAATCGCCCAATTCACAGGCGAAATGGCTAAAATTACGCACAAACTTTAAGCACTTCGAAAAACGCATAGATTTTCGCCGCACCGCAGGTAGATTGCTTCTTTTTTCCGCAGCGATCATCCGCTTTGACACGCGCACACGAAAAAAACCCAAAGGACATTCCCAAAATGAACGGAGCGGACACCGCCTGGATCATCGTCGCCACAGCGCTGGTTCTATTTATGACATTGCCCGGCCTTGCGCTGTTTTATGGCGGGCTTGTACGCGCGCGCAATGTACTTAGCGTCTTTATGCAGTGCTTTTCGATTGCCTGTTTGATGAGCGTGCTGTGGTTGGTCGCGGGCTATTCCATCGCATTTGGCGACGGCAACGCCTTTTGGGGTGGTTTGGACAAGATGTTCCTAAACGGTGTGACGGCAGATACGGTGTCGGGCACCATCCCCGAAGTGCTGTTCTTTGCCTTTCAGATGACCTTTGCCATCATCACCCCGGCCCTGATTGTAGGGGCCTATGTCGAACGGATCGGTTATGGCTTTGTGATGCTGTTTTCCGGCCTGTGGATGTTGATATGTTATGCCCCCGTGGCGCATTGGATCTGGGGCGGAGGTCTGCTGGCCGGTGCCGAATGGTCGCTGTTTGAGGACGGTGTGAATGACTTTGCCGGAGGCATTGTGGTGCACCAAACTGCTGGGATCGCCGCGTTGATCTTGGCGGCGATGTTGGGGCCCCGGTCCGACAAATCCAAGCCCCCGCATAATCCAGGCATGGTAATGATTGGGGCTGCAATGCTGTGGGTCGGCTGGTTCGGCTTTAATGGCGGGTCGCAATTGGCCGCAGATGGCGGCGCGGCTATGGCACTGACTGTAACGCATTTATCTGCCGCGACCGCATCGCTGACATGGGCGCTGTGGGAACGCTTCCGCTACGGCAAGGCTTCGCTTGTTGGCATGGTCACAGGCACCATCGCCGGTTTGGCGTCCATCACCCCTGCATCGGGATCGGTCGGCCCTGTCGAGGCACTGATCATCGGCGGTATCGCGGGCATTCTGTGTCAGGAATTGTGCCACGTGGTGAAAAACATGCTGAAGATCGACGACACGTTGGACGTATTCGCCGTGCACGGTGTCGGTGGGATGTTCGGCATTTTGATGCTGGCGGTTTTTGGGCACGCATCCTGGACCGCGCAGCTGGGCGGTTTGGCCGTTGTTGGTATTTGGACTGCGGTTACGACGCTTGTGATCATCTTGATTGCCAAGGCAATTTTCGGTCTGCGCGTCACCCAAGAGGACGAACATACGGGCCTGGATCTGAGTGCGCATGGCGAGCGGGCTTACGACATGAGCAGCTAGAGCGTGTTGCGTTAAATTGCATTCAAAACAAGCTGCCTCTCGCATGCGCTCGAACGCGTGTTTTGAAACGCAATGAACTCAATCGAACGCGACACGCTCTAAACCTTACCTGCTCATCACATCCAGCAAGGCGTCCATATCGGGCGCCTTGTCTGCGTTCAGGACACTGTAAAGCGCCGCTTCTTGGTCTGCCCCCAACAAAGCCTTGGCTTTGCGGCGCAACGCCGCCCATTTTTGCGCGGGCTGCATCTGGTCCAACAGATCATACTGATAGGTCTGTGTATGCCCATCCCTTTGCGCAACTTCGACCCGCGCTTGGGATTCGGACAGCTGGTCATCGCCCGTCACAGTGACATTGGCCCGCCACGCGATCAGGGCCGGATCCAGCGCGCAAGCTTCAGAATAGCTGGCGATATCCGCAGTGTCCCAGCCCGCAAGCACCATCGCCGCGACATGGGTATAAGAAAACTTGACCTGAAGCCCGGTGCGCGGCTCCATTTGGTTGCACACGCTCAGCCAGCGCGGATGGGTATGGATGTGCACGGCTTGGATCGCGCTTGGGTCGCTTTGGTTTTGACCCAGCGCCTCAATCATCGCATGCAGTCCGTGACAACAAGCATGCAATTTATGCGACACATCTGCTGCCCGCCAAACCTGGCCCAGATCCTCAATAGCTGACAGGTCACGCTGGCCGTGATGGGTTTGGGTGAACCCCTGGGGTCCATCCAGCGCATCTGGATTTGACACCATGCCGCGCGCGGCCAAATCTGCACAGATCACACCACATTCGGCAGCAAGCCCCGCATTCATAGGCTTGCCCATCGTGCCGAACTGCGACTTCAGCCCCGCAGCGCGCGTGGCGGTCAAACCAAAGGCATGGGCTGTTTGGTCGCGATCCAACGCGCGCAGCCGCGCAACAGCGGCCACTGCACCAAAAGCCCCGGCAGTCGCTGTTTGGTGAAACCCGATCTGGTAGTGATCGCGGCCCAAATATTGCCCCACCCGCACGGCCACTTCTGATCCCACCGCTGCGGCATTTAGAAGGTCGGCCCCTTTGACGCCCGGAACTGCGCAGAGGCTGGAAAATATCGCCACCGAAGGGTGCCCAATATGGCCAAAATGCGTGTCATCATAATCCAGCGCATGCGACACTGTACCATTCACAAAGGCCGCCGCGCGCGCAGGGACACGACCACCACCAAACAGGACCGACTGATCTGCACCGCCATCCCCGAACGCCTGGGCACGCACGATCTGCGACACGGGCTCACCCACACCGGCAATCCCACATGCGGTCCAGTCAAACAAGGACTGCGCCATCACGTCTAACACATCTTGCGAAGGCCGCGCGGTTTGCACAAATGCGCTCAGTCGGTCCGTCAAACTCATCCGTAAAGATCCTGCGCACGCCGCTCAAAGGCGCGCACAATACGCTGCATCGCCTCGTTGAACACCACCCCGATAATCCCCTGCAACAGCGCGTTCTTGAATTCGAAATCCACGAAGAAAGATACCTCGCAGCCGCCTTCAGTATCTACGAAAGACCAGTTGGATTTCATGAACTTAAACGGCCCATCCAGGTATTCTGTGTCGATCCGTTTGTCGTCCGGCCACAGGATCACACGGCTGCCGAAACGTTCGCGAAAGACCTTGAACGAAATCACCAAATCGGCCTCTAACTTCTCGCCCCCTTGATAGGGCGTGTGACTGCGAATCCGGGCGGCAGCGCACCAGGGTATGAACTGCGGATAACTGCCCACATCCGCGACTAGATCATACATTTGCTGGGCGCTATAGGGCAGGAATTTCGTTTCAGAATGGGTGGGCATAAGGACCTGGCTGCTGTAGTTCTGTGACCTGATGTGTTCCGGAATGCGTTAGGAATCAAGGGGGACGCCATGCCGCAGCCTGCATATGTGATTGATCAAATGATTTCCGCCAAGTCGATTGCGGCGCGCATTGAGGCGCTGAGCGGTCAGATTGAGGCCGAATTTGCCGGCACCGATAAGCTGGTTGTTGTGGGATTGCTGCGCGGTTCTTTCGTGTTCATTGCCGATTTGGTACGCGAATTGGACCTGCCGATTGAGGTCGATTTTCTGGAAGCCTCGTCTTACGGCGATACGATGGAATCCTCGCGCGAGGTGCGGATTTTAAAGGACTTGCGCGGTGCGATTGAGGGGCGTGATGTGTTGATCGTCGAGGATATTATCGACACCGGGCACACGATGCACCATGTGCAGGCGCTTTTGCGCTCACGAAAACCTGCGAAATTGAAAACCATCGCGCTGCTTGACAAACCCACCCGGCGCGAGGTCGACATTAAGGCCGATTGGACCGGGTTTGAGATCCCGGACGAATTTGTGGTGGGCTATGGCATCGACTATGCACAACGGGATCGGAACTTGCCGTTTATTGGGAAGGTCCGTTTCACCGACGGCTGATGTGTCACCACCGCCCGAGTGCCGCCTTAACAGCAAACAGCACGCCACCGGGCTGCGGCAGGGGACCGTCGGCGACGGATGCTGGGTGTTTTAAAACAAATTTTAGACATTTTTCGGCCCCCATGACGGGCCAAAATGCAGGTGCTGAGGATTTGGGCGCCAGATTGCGTGCCTGGTTCAGTGACGCCAAGCCACGCGCCGCCAAAGCCCGAACCCCGTCCGGCGTGCCATCGACCAAAGGGATGCGCTTTTGCGCCACCAGCCCTGGGATTGCGCGCAGGAACGCCGCGACCCCTGCGCCGTATCCAGCCTGATCCGCGCCCCTTATAGGACCTTGTGTAGGGCCCAAAAGCCCCGCGGCGCAGACCATCAGATGCCCGGCAGTGTGCTGCAGATATTGATCTAAAGCCGCGTCATCTTCAAACGGATCTTTGTAACAATCCCAACGCCGTGCGGCTATCAATTGATCCAGCCGCTCAACATCCTGCGTTGACAAAACATCCGCCAAAGGGCTCACGACCTCATGGCGTCGCACCTTGCCGTCCGCGCCGATTTCTTCAAGCGCATCGCGCCACCATTGCAGCCGCATTTCGGCAATCATCGGCTCGGCCGTCACCCAAGGGGCGCGCGACACTTCGACGTTGAACGCATATAACGGAAACAGCTTGGCGCGCGCATCAACTGGCGCGGCCATCACCGTGCGAAACCGCCAGGGATCGCCCTTTTGCACAATCGCCGCGCAGGCGTTCAGATCGTCGCTAAAGCTCATGTCCGGTGATCGCGCACCAGCTTCCAGCGGATCGCGTCCAGAAGCGCTTCGAACGATGCATCCACGATGTTCGCAGACACGCCCACAGTCGACCAACGGCGGCGGTCTTTGTCCTCGCTGTCGATGATCACGCGGGTCACGGCCTCGGTGCCGCCTTGGGTAATGCGCACTTTGAAATCGACCAGGCGGATGTCTTCAATCAACGCCTGATAGCGCCCCAGATCTTTGACGAGCGCCTTTGACAGCGCGTTCACAGGCCCCCGATCACCGCCCGTTTTGTCCATGGATTCCGACACGGACAGCTTCTTTTCACCGTCCACTTTGACGACCACCACCGCTTCGGACAGGCTGACCATTTCGTCGCGCTTGTTCTTGCGTCGCTCGACCGTGACGCGGTAGCGCTTGACCTCAAAAAAGCTGGGCAATTGGCCAAGTTCTTCGCGCGCCAGCAGCTCAAACGAGGCCTGGGCGGTGTCATAGGAATACCCCGTCGCCTCGCGCTCTTTGACCCGATCTAGGATTCGTGCCAGGGCCGGATCGCCCTTTGGTACATCCAGCCCCGCTTCGGCCAGACGTTTGCGCAAATTCGACTGCCCCGCCTGATTGGACATTGGGATAATGCGTTCATTGCCGACACAAGCGGGGTCGACATGTTCATAGGTCGCGGGGTTTTTCAGGATTGCGCTGGCATGCAGCCCGGCTTTATGCGCAAACGCACCCGAGCCCACATAGGCCGCTTGTTTTTGCGGCACACGGTTGAGGATATCGTCCAGCATCCGCGCCACACGGGTCAGATCCGCCAGAGCAGTGTGGTCTACACCGATCTCAAACAGATCCGCATACGGCGCTTTCAGCAGCAGCGTCGGGATAATTGCGGTCAAGTTGGCATTGCCGCAGCGCTCGCCCAGCCCGTTCAGCGTGCCTTGGATCTGGCGCGCCCCGGACATCACTGCGGCCAGCGATCCCGCCACGGCTGTTTCGGTGTCATTATGCGTGTGGATGCCCAGGCGGTCGCCCGGGATCCCGTCGGCTATGACCGCGCGGGTGATTGCGGCGATTTCGTCGGGCAGCGTGCCGCCATTAGTGTCGCACATCACCACCCACCGCGCCCCGGCGTTCAAGGCGGCGTGCAAAGTCGACAGCGCGTAGTCCGGATTGACCTTATAGCCGTCAAAGAAATGTTCCGCGTCAAACAGCCCTTCACGGGCGTTTTTGGCGATATGTTCAAAGCTTTGCGCGATATTGGCGGTGTTTTCGTCCAGCGTGATGCCCAATGCGTCTGTCACATGAAACGCGTTGGCCTTGCCCACCAAACACACCGCCCCCGTGCCCGCATTCATCACCGCCGCCAACACGTCGTCATTGTCCGCCGAGCGCCCAGATCGCTTGGTCATCCCAAAGGCCGTCATTTGCGCGCGGGTCTTGGGGGCCGTGTCGAAAAAGGCGCTGTCTGTGGGGTTGGCACCGGGCCAACCACCCTCGATATAGTCGATCCCCAAGCCGTCAAGTGCCTGCGCAATCTGGATTTTTTCATCCGTCGAGAACTGCACGCCATGGGTCTGCTGCCCATCGCGCAAGGTGGTGTCAAAGAGCGAGAGGCGTTCCCGGCTCATATGTGCTGTCCCCCTAGTTTCGACGAACAGGATTGTCCCTTTACTTTTAGCATCAGCGTCAGCGTTTTGTGACCCGCCCGGCACAGCCGGGCCACGCCCGACATCCCCCCAGGGGGCGTGTTTTCTGGCCTTTCAAACTGTTCAATCGTTGGATTGGGGGCTCCGATCGATTGCAAATCAAAAATCGCACAACGCCCTCCAGGTCGGGCGCGGCCCGCCTGCGCACTCATTTTAGAGCATCCAATTTGGTAGGATCAAAGTCAGGTCCGGGTTTCAGTTCGACACCCTCTTTTGACATTCGCACTTCAACACCGGCATCTAACAGAACACTTTTCAAAGCATCAACTTTATCAAAGACCTTTGTGCGCATCGCTTCTTCTCTGGCTGATGAAAGCGCGTCCTTAAACGACCCGAGCACCCGCCACGAGTCCAGCTTAGCGACATGCTCATCAAGCGTCCAATCATGCTCTAACAATCCCAACAACTGTGCAGAAGCAATAAATGTACCAACGCGCAAATGTTCATTTTCTGCAACCGACGAATTTACAATCTCATTTCCCATTTGGGTGAGCCGCGTCAACGCTGCGGAGGTGTTCAGATCATCCGCCAAAGCGGCAAGCACAAGCGGATCAGGGTCGTATTTGACAGGAACATCAGGCTTTAGACTAGATGGAACGACGGTAAGGCCATGCCACTTTCTTAACGTCTTCTCTGCCTCAACCCGCTTCTTCTCGGTCCAATCCATCGGCTTGCGGTAATGCGTGGACAGCATCACGAAACGGATGACCTCGCCCGGCACGCCCTGATCCAGCAGATCGCGTACGGTGAAGAAATTGCCCAAGGATTTGGACATTTTTTTGCCCTCGATCTGCAGCATTTCGTTGTGCATCCAGATATTGGCAAAGCCGTGCCCGGCGCAGCGTGACTGAGCGATTTCGTTTTCGTGGTGCGGGAAGGTCAGGTCGTTGCCGCCGCCATGGATGTCAAAGCGCGCGCCTAGCAGATCATAGGCCATGGCCGAGCATTCGATATGCCAGCCCGGACGCCCCCGCCCCCAAGGGCTGTCCCATCCGGGCAGCGCGGCATCCGAGGGCTTCCACATCACGAAATCCATTGGGTCCTCTTTATAGGGCGCGACCTCAACCCGGGCACCTGCGATCATATCATCGACCGAGCGGCCCGACAGCTTGCCATAGTCCTGATACGCACGCACCCGAAACAGCACATGACCGTCCTTTTCATAGGCAAAGCCGTCTGCGATCAGCCCTTCGATCATCGCTACCATCTGCGCGATATACTGGGTGGCGCGCGGCATAGCGTTCGGCTGCAACGCGCCCAGTTCCTCCATATCCGCCAGATACCAGCTGATGGTTTCCTCGGCCCGCTCCGCGATCAGCTGTTCAATTGTGCCTGTGGCCCCTGCCTGTTGACGGGCCAAAGCGGTGGCGTTGATCTTGTCATCCACATCCGTAAAATTGCGCACATAAGTCACGTGATCAGCGCCGTAGACATGGCGCAACAGCCGATACAGCAAATCAAACACCAACACAGGGCGCGCGTTGCCCAAATGCGCCCGGTCATAGACCGTTGGGCCGCACACATACATGCGCACGTTTTTGGGATCGATCGGCGTCAGCGCGACTTTGGATCGCGTCGCAGTGTTATGAAGTTTGATCTCGGTCATCGCGGCCTCATGCGCACAGGGTTGGCGCGGGCCTAGCAAGTCTTTGTCGTAAGGAAAAGAGGAACCGGCCCGCTGGTGGTCAGCAGGAAATAATGCAGCACAAAATGCAGGTTGTGTGGTTCATCCCGCGACCTAGCCCGAGCAAGCGCGATCCGTCAAGAGCAATTGACATGACCAGGTGCGTTGGGTCACAGCGCGCATAGGGAAAAAGGAGCCGCCACGATGGAGCTGTCACAACGGATGATCGGATTGACCGGGGGTGGCTCGGATGGTTGGGATTTGTTTGTCAAAGCGCGGCGGATGATTGCGGATGGGATTTCCGTGACCGAGCTGTCAATTGGCGAACATGACATTCGCACCACAGCCCCGATCTTGCAGGCAATGCATGACAGTGCGATGGGCGGGCATACAGGCTATGCAATGGTGCCCGGCACGGATGATTTGCGCGATCTAATTGCTGCGCGTGTGCAGGCACGCACAGGCGTGACGACCAGCCGCGACAACGTCTTGGTGACGCCTGGTGGGCAATCGGCCTTGTTCGCGGCCCATGCGGCGGCCTGTGATCCGGGCGATGTGGCGCTGTATATCGACCCCTATTATGCCACCTACCCCGGGACTTTGCGCGGTGTATCGGCCGTGCCGCGCGCGATTCCCACCTATGCGTCGGATGCGTTTCAACCGCGTGCATCTGATCTTGAGGCGGCCGCACCAGGTGCGCGATCTTTGCTGATAAACTCGCCAAACAACCCAACGGGTGTGGTCTATGACGCCGCGACGATGAAGCGGATTGCGGATACGTGCCGCGCGCATAATCTGTGGCTGATCTCGGACGAGGTTTACGACACACAGATTTGGGACGGCACGCATATCAGCCCCCGCAGCCTGCCGGGGATGGAACCGCGCACCTTTGTCGTGGGCTCAATGTCCAAAAGTCATGCGATGACCGGATCGCGCTGTGGCTGGGTGATCGGCCCTGCACCTGCGATTAGGGAAATGATCAATTTTGCCACGCATACAACTTACGGCGTGGCTGGGTTTGTGCAAGACGCTGCTGCGTTTGCCTTAGCGCAAGGTCCTGAATTTGAGGCCGAAATTGCGGCCCCCTTCCGCCGCCGTCGCGCGCTTGCACACGCGATTCTGGCGGGCCAAAACACAGTACGCCTGATCCCATCAGGTGGTGCGATGTATCTGATGTTGGACATCCGTGCCACGGGTCTGACTGGCGATGCGTTTGGCGATGCGTTGTTAGAACAGCACCATATTTGCGTGATGCCAGGGGAAAGCTTTGGGCAAGCCGCAGCGGGTCACATCCGGGTGGCGATGACCATTGGCGATGATGCATTTGCCGCCGCGCTGCGGACTCTGTGTGATTTCGCCAACGCGTTGGCACCGTAACGCCCCTTTTGCAGCAAATAGTCTGTTTGCGACATCGCGTCGGAAATGACAAAGCCCGCACGTCCCATCCGCGCCACCCTAGGATCAGGGAGACGCGCATGGTTCAGGTCGAACATTGCAAAATCACGCTGGTAATCCGCACCATTGGTGCCGAGCGTGGGCGTGCCGCACGGGGGCGTCCGGGACGCAGGTAACGCTCTGATTTTTCCGATCCCTGCCTGAAAGCCCTGACACTATGACCATTCAAAGCCCCACCCGTTCCGGAGGTCGCGCCGCCCGCCGTGCGGCCCGCGCCGCTGCCTTGCCCGATCACATGCGCCCCATACGCCCCGGTATGTCCGGTGGCAGTTTTGCGCCCTTGTCGCAGATCGATATCGCCAAAATCCACCAAACGGCGCTGGATGCGCTGGAACAAATAGGACTGGCCGACGCGCCGCCCAGTGGCATCGAACACCTGACCCGCGCCGGCGCCAGTCTGGGCGACGATGGCCGCATCCGATTTCCGCGCGCCTTGGTCGAGGACAGTCTGGCCAAAGCCAACCGAGACGTCACACTGTGCGGGCGCGACCCCGCCCATGATCTGGATCTGTCCGGCACGCGGGTGCATTACGGCACTGCGGGGGCCGCTGTGCATCTGGTGGATGTCGATGGGCGCGACTATCGTGACAGCACCGTCCAAGACTTGCATGACGCCGCAAAGATCGCGCAAAATCTTGACAATATACACTTTTTACAACGCCCCATGGTCTGCCGCGACATCCCCGACAACCGCGAAATGGACCTGAACAGCATCTTTGCCTGCTGCAGCGGGACCACCAAACATATCGGCGTGTCTTTTAGCGAACCCGGTTTTGTCGCCCCCGCGATTGAAATGTTGCACATGATTGCAGGCAGCGAGGCCGCTTGGCGGGATCGTCCTTTCGTGTCCAACACCAACTGTTTCGTTGTCCCGCCGATGAAATTCGCTACAGAATCTTGCGAGGTGATGGAGCGTTGCATCGAAGCGGGCATGCCGGTCTTGTTGTTATCCGCCGGCATGGCTGGGGCCACGGCGCCTTCGACCATCGCGGGCGCCGTCGTACAGGCCGTGGCCGAATGCTTGGCAGGGTTGGTCTATGTCAATGCGATCCAGCCGGGGCATCCAGCAGTATTTGGCACCTGGCCCTTTGCGTTGGATCTGCGAACGGGGGCGATGACAGTGGGATCCGGGGAACAGGCGCTGTTGTCGGGGGCCTGCGCGCAGATGCACCAGTTTTACGGCCTGCCCGGCGGTGCTGTGGGCGGGGCCTCTGATTCCAAACTGCCCGATATGCAAGCAGGATGGGAGCAGATGTGTTCCAACGTTCTGGCCGGATTGTCAGGGCTGAATATGGTCTATGAGGCTGCCGGGATGCATGCGTCTTTGCTGGGATTTTGTCACGAAAGCCTGATCCTGGGGAATGATGTCATCGGCCAAGCGCTGCGCTGTGTGCGCGGGATTGAAGTCACCGAAGATACCTTGGCTTTAGATCAAATCCGCCAGGTCTGTATGGGCGGTCCCGGACACTACCTTGGGACCGACGAAACCCTGGCGCGGATGCAAACAGATTTCGTCTATCCCGTACTGGGCGATCGCACCAGCCCTAAGGAATGGGCTGAACGGGACAAACCTGATCTGGTTCAAAAGGCCACCGCGCGCAAATTAGACATCCTGTCTCGGCCCTCAAGTGCAGCTTTTGACCCCGCGTTAGATACGGCACTGCGTGAAGCGTTCAACATCCACCTGGCGCCGTTTCAGCAAATCTGAACCACACCATACGCGATCCGGCCCCTGGGGGGGAACCGAACCGCGTAGGCCCATATCCAGCACGCTGGGTGACAATGGGAACGCAAAAACCCGTGTCTGAGGGTCCTGGATTTGGATCATAGCCCCACCCAAGCCGCGCGATGCGGACCCCGGCGGACCGATGTGAGGCCGGTTAGGACAGCCTAAGCGCTACTGTCGCGAAACGCGTACAGGGCACCAGAACGCCCAACGCAAAACGCAAAAACGCGCCAAACTTTGCCGAATGGAACGAAGGATCGGCAAAGCTTTGCCCAAATCCGGCCACTTTCTAGGATAGGTTGTTCCGCCCTATCCAAGACTTACACGGCCCTGACGTAAAACACCAAAATCCGATTTGATTGTGTCGACGTCTGACACAATTGTCACACTTCCGCCTTAATTGAGACCTAATCTGAAGGCGGCAGAGTGTGAAAACACACCTGTCCAATACGCCAAAACGGCGAGGCAGGCAGAGATGACAAAAACAGGCACAGCAGTGGTGCGCCCGCTAAGGGCGGATGATCGCGCCCAATGGGACGCGCTTTGGACAGATTATCTGACATTTTACGAAGCAGCGCTGGATCGCACTGTCTATGACAGGACCTTCGCGCGCGTGTTGGGGAACGATCCGAACCAGTTTTCGTGCTTGGTTGCGGAAAATGACACCGGTTTGGTGGGTCTGACACATTATCTTTTCCACGCCCATGCCTGGAAAATTGAGCGTGTCTGTTATTTGCAAGACCTCTTTGTGTCACCGACCACGCGCGGTACAGGCGCAGGGCGGGCCTTGATTGAGGCAGTTTACGGCGAGGCCGATAGGCAAGGCGCGCCAAGTGTGTATTGGATGACGCAAGACACGAATGCCACCGCCCGCCAGCTGTATGACCGGGTCGGCACGCTGACCCCATTTGTGAAATACGCAAGGCCAAGCGCATGATCCGCCAGGCAGCCCTGGCCGCGATCTTGACGCTGGCCGGATGTGTCCCCATCGCACCCAACAGCGCCGGGTTTGAAACCGCCACCCGCGCCTTTACCGCCCCCGTCAATCTGTCAAGCCTGCCTGCGATGAAGACATTTGCGACAAGACCAAGCGCCACGCCCCACGTGTCCAACGCCGATTTGGCGGTGGATTTCATAGATCTAAGCTTTCAGCTGGAAAGTGGGCGCGCATTGCCGGTTCTCACACGGTTTGAGACGCCCATCACAGTGCGCATCGCGGGGCGAGCACCAGCCCTGTTGCGCGCAGATCTGACCAAACTGCTGTACCGTTTGCGCAATGAAGCCGGCATCAGCATCAATCCAACGCAGAATCCAAACGCCAACATCACCATTCATGCCGTAAGCCGCGCCGAAATCCAAAACGCGCTGCCCCATGCCGCCTGCTTCGTGGTGCCCAATGTGGACTCGCTAAAGGATTATACACGTGCACGCCGCGCCCCGCGCATCAACTGGTCGCAGCTGAGCAAGCGCAAAAAACTGGCGATCTTCTTGCCCAATGATTCCAGTCCGCAAGAGACCCGCGATTGTTTACACGAAGAGCTGGCGCAAGCGTTAGGACCATTAAACGACCTCTATCGGTTGCCCAACAGCGTGTTTAATGACGATGATGTGCACACAGTTTTGACCGCCTATGACATGCTGGTTTTGCGGGCTTACTACCACCCGAACCTACGCTCGGGCATGACAAAATCACAGGTGCGCGCTGCCCTGCCCGCCATTCTAAGCGAGATCAATCCGCACGGAAACGCAGTTGCGCCGCAAAACCTGTCGGCCACGCCGCGCGCTTGGGTTGAGGCGGTGCAAACGGCGCTGGGGACTGGCAGTCGCCCCCAGCAACGCCAACGCGCGGTTCATCAATTGCTGCAAATTTCTGAACGGATGCAGTGGCAAGATCACCGTCGTGGGTTCGCCCATTATGCCGCAGGACGTTTGGCGCAAGCCCATGATCCAAGATTGGCGCAAGCGCATTTCCATCAGGCCAATGCCGTCTATGCAAGCGCGCCGCAAACAGCGCTGCACCGCGCCTATGTCGCCACGCAACTCGCCGCGCATAAACTGGCCGAGGGTCAAGCGGATGCTGCGATGTCTCTGATCAATCCGCATCTGGATACCGCCGCGCAGGCCGAAAACGCGGCCCTGCTGTCGACCTTACTGTTGCTCAAAGCCGAAGCGCTTGAGCTAAGCGGCCAACACACCCAAGCGCGCAGCGTCAGACTGGACAGTTTGGGATGGGCACGATACGGGTTTGGCCCGGACTGGGCGGTGCGCGCAAAACAGCGCGAAGTCACGTCCCTAAATCCAAACAAGGGGCGGATCTAGCCCCGGGTCTAAGGGGGCTTTATGCTGGCAATCGGATTGGGTGTGGGGGCCGCAGTTGGGGCCTGGAGCGCGCGCAAACGCAAGGGCGATCTTGCGGATATGCTGCAATATGCAGTGGGCTATGGCATCGCGTTTGGCTTGGTCTTTTTCATCATTGGCCTCATCATTGCGCGCATGGGCTAACACATGTTTCTGCCCTTCTTTGATCACCTGCGCAAATCCGGCATTCCGGTGTCTTTGCGCGAATTTCTCAGCTTTCTTGAGGGCTTGAAGCGCGGTCTGGCCACGTATGATGTAGAAAGTTTCTACTATCTGGCGCGCGTGTCGATGGTCAAAGACGAACGCAATCTGGATAAGTTTGATCAGGCCTTCGCAGCGGCGTTCAAGGGGGTCGAAGCGATCAGCCTGGATCAGGTGTTAGAGGCCGTTGATATCCCCTCGGATTGGCTAACAAAGATGGCCGAAAAGCATCTGAGCGAGGCCGAGCGGGCCGAAATCGAAGCCCTGGGCGGCTTTGATAAACTGATGGAAACATTGAAAGAACGCCTAAAAGAACAGGAAGGCCGCCATCAGGGGGGCAATAAGTGGATTGGCACGGCCGGGACCTCGCCCTTTGGGGCGTATGGCTATAATCCTGAGGGCGTGCGCATCGGGCAAAACGAAAGCCGCCACCAACGCGCAACCAAGGTCTGGGACAAGCGTGATTTCAAGAACCTGGATGACAGTGTTGAGCTGGGCACGCGCAATATCAAAGTTGCGATGAAGCGTCTGCGTCGCTGGGCGCGCGATGGTGCGGCGGATGAGCTGGATCTGGATGGGACCATTCGCGCCACGGCCGAAAACGGCTATCTGGATGTCAAAACCCGCCCCGAGCGGCGCAATGCGGTCAAAGTTCTGCTGTTTTTGGACATCGGTGGGTCGATGGATCCGCATGTGAAAGTGGTCGAGGAATTGTTTTCCGCCGCGCGCAGTGAGTTCAAGCATATGGAGCATTTCTACTTCCACAATTGCCTTTATGAAGGTGTGTGGAAAGACAACCGCCGCCGCTGGGACGCACAAACCCCAACTCATGAGGTGTTGCGCACTTATGGGCCTGATTACAAATGTATTTTTGTTGGTGATGCGTCCATGTCGCCCTATGAAATTGCCTATCCCGGTGGCGCAAATGAGCATTGGAACCAAGAGGCCGGCGCGACCTGGCTGGGCCGTGCGCGCGATCATTGGGCCAGCCATCTTTGGATCAATCCGGTGCCGGAAAACTACTGGGGCTACACCCAATCTATCGCGATGATTCAAGAGATTTTCGGGGCCGATCGCATGGTGCCGATGACGCTGGAAGGGCTTGGGCGCGGGATGCGTGAACTGAGCCGCTAAAGCACTGGTCAAACGCGCGGTGACGCCTTAGCGTTAGATCATGCCACATGCGCCCGAATTCTCGATTGATCCCGCCGCCTTTGCCGCCGATCCTTATCCGATCTTAACGCGGATGCGCGACGAAGCACCTATTGCCTTTGTGCCCGAATTGGGCGCGACCCTGTTCACGCGACGCGATGATATCTTTCGCGAAGAAAAGCGGATTGATGTGTTTTCATCCAGTCAGCCCAATGGGTTACTGGAACAGATCATGGGTGCCAATATGATGCGTAAGGACGGCGATGCGCATATGTCTGAACGCAAAGCGCTGTTTCCGGCGCTCAGTCCGCGTACCGTGCGAACCACTTTGGCGGCGGCGTTTGAGCAGTTGGTGAGCGCCCATTTGGACCGCTTGGCCCCTTTGGGTCAGTGCGATTTGGTCACAGATTTCGCCATGCCTGTGGCCGCGGATGCGCTGCGGACGATGACCGGGTTGATGAATATGCCCACCGCACGGATGGATTATTGCAGCCAAGCAATGTTGGATGGTTGCGCAAATTACGTGGGCGATGCAGAGGTCGCGCGCAAAGCGTTTGAGGCCTCGGCTTCGATTGATGTGTTGATTGATGACCGGCTTAAACATCTGCGCAGCCATCCCGATCTGTCGATTATTTCCGTTTTGGATCAGGCCGGTGTGTCGCGCGATGCGATTGCAGGCACGATCAAAGTGATCATTGGTGGTGGTCAGAACGAACCCCGGGACGCTATTGCGGGAACGGCTTATGCGCTGCTCACCCATCCCGACCAACACGCGCAGATCCTGGACGGCACAGCCAGCTATGCCGAGGCTTTCACGGAATATATCCGCTGGATCACCCCCATCGGCATGACACCGCGCCGGGTGGCTCAGGCAAATACGATTGACGGCATCCCATTTGAGCCCGACCAGACCGTATTTTTCATGTTTTCCTCGGCTTGCCGGGACGAAGCATATTTCCCAGATGGTGCGCAGTTCAACATCGCGCGCGATCAGGCCGGGGCGATCCCCTTTGGCGCGGGTCCACATTTTTGTGCGGGGGCTGCGGCCTCGCGCTGTTTGATTGCCGAATATGCGCTGCCGCTTTTGTTCAATCGTTTCAAGGAATTGAAAATTTGTGGGGATGTTCCGTTCAAAGGCTGGGCATTTCGCGGCCCACTTACTTTGCCCGTGCGCTGGAAAACCTGACGCCCGCCCCCATATAAAATGACATGATCAAAACTGTCCCGATACTTCTGGCGCTGCTCTATGGCGTGGTAATGTACCGCTTTTCGGCTTGGCGCACCGCGCGCACGCTGGATGCGCAATCGACCGAGTTGGCTGATCCTGTGCTGAAGCGCCTGACCGACCAGATGGCGGCGGCGTTGGAATTGGATCGCATCAAAGTGCATATCTATGAAATCGACCCGGTAAACGGATTGGCCGCCCCTGATGGGCGCATTTTCATCACGCGCGGGTTTTATAATAAATATCGTGCGGGTGAGGTGACTGCCGAAGAAATCGCAAGTGTTATCGCACACGAGTTGGGTCATGTCGCCTTGGGCCATTCGCGCCGGCGCATGATTGATTTTTCCGGCCAAAACGCCCTGCGCACAGCCTTGGGCATGGTTTTGGGTCGGGTCTTGCCGTTTGGTGGCATGTGGGTGGCCAATATGTTGGCGACTTTGCTGGCGGCTCGGTTGTCGCGCGGCGATGAATACGAGGCCGACGCCTATGCTGCCGCCCTGTTGGCGAAAGCTGGGATCGGAGTTCGCCCGCAGATTTCACTGTTGTCCAAACTTGAAGCGCTGACGAAAACCAACATGGGCACAGCACCCGCCTGGTTGTTGAGCCATCCAAAAACCGAAGAGCGCGTAGCGGCGTTGGAAAAGCTGGAAGCGCGCTGGCAAGTTGGCGCGCCGGTCAGCTAGGTTTCGATATCACTCAGGGCTTTGGCCACACGCGGTAAGCGCGCTTTTTTCAGCAGGGCGCGCATCTCCCAAGGTCGATCAGACAGCTCTTGCGCCTTGGCCAAAACCGCGCGCGCAGCTGTTTCAATCGCCCCTGGTTCGGCTAACCACAGCTGATACAGAAACGCGTCCGGATCGGTGCGGGTAACACCTTCTTCTGCCAAAATAGAACGCGGAAAATCCTTGCGATTCAACGTGATGATCCCATCCGCGGAAGAGGAAATCGCGCTGGCCAACACATGGATATCATTGGGATCCGGCAGCCAAAGCCGCTGTTCCAACCCCTTCGCTTCGGGCACGATCGCTGTGGGAAACGCGATCTGATCCAACGCGATATCCGAGCGCGCTTGCATTTCTTGCCCTGCACCATGCCGTGCCGCCGCGCGCGCCCATTCTTCCAAAATTCGCGCCGACCAAAGCGGCGTATAGAGCCCTACCCGCGCCGCACCCAACAGCATTTCGCGCATCACCGTGGGATATAAAACGCAGGCATCCAGAACCTGTTTCACAACGCGAAAAACAGCGTTTTCAGGTATCCGCTTTCGCCCAAAGCCGGAAGTTGCGGATGGTCGGCCCCGGCAAATCCGGTATGGATCAGACGCGGCGTGCGCTCGGCCCGACCCATCCCACGCACGCACGCGCCGCGGAACTTGTCCAGCGTGGCCGCGTGCGAACACGAACACAGCCCTAAAACTCCGCCCGGGCTGACCAGATTGGCCGACAACCGCGCGATTTTTTCATAGGCGCGCAAGCCACCCTCAAGTGCCGTTTTCGAGGGCGCAAAGGCGGGCGGATCGCAGATCACAATATCAAAGGTTTCGCCATCAGCGGCCAAGGCGTTCAAGACATCAAAGGCATCGCCTTTGCGCGTGGCAAAGCGCTCGGAAAATCCACTGGTCTTGGCCCCCGCTTGCGCCAGTTCCAGCGCAGGCGCGGACCCATCCACCGCCAAAACCGACTGCGCACCCGCCGCCAACGCCGCCAAACCAAACCCACCCACGTGGCTGAACAGATCAAGCACCCGCGCATCGCGCGCGATGGATGCGGCAAAGGCGTGGTTCGGGCGCTGGTCATAAAATAGACCCGTTTTTTGCCCGGACATCAGATCGGCTTTGTAAGTCGCACCGTTCATCTGCACGTCCACCGGCGCATCCGGGGCGCTTCCCATCAACACACCCGACACATCATCCAGGCCTTCCAGACTGCGCGTGCGCCCGCCTGCGTTTTTCAAGATCGTGCGCACGCCTGTGACCTCGGCCAGCGCCGCGACCATCCCATCCAAGGCCTGTTCGGACCAAGCCGCATTGGGTTGCACCACCGCTGTGTCGCCAAAGCGGTCGATGATCACACCGGGCAACCCGTCGGCTTCCGCATGGATCAACCGATAAAACGGCGCGTCAAACAGGCGGGTCCGTAGGGATAGCGCTTTGGCAAATTTGTCCACAAACCAGGCGTGATCGATCTGCGCGGTCGGATCGCGGTCCAGAAATCGCGCAATGATTTTGGACCCCGTATTGACCGACACCAACCCCAAGGCGTTGCGTTCATTGTCCTCAAGCACCGCCAAAGCGCCGGGCGTCAAATTGCGCGTGCGCCGGTCGGTAACCAGATCGCTGTCGTAAACCCACGGGAAACCATGGCGCAATTTGCGCGCATCAGCTTTGGGTTTCAAACGGACGGTGGGGCGGGACTCAGAGAGCTGGGGGGCGGTGGGGGAAACATCTGTCATGTGAATGCTGTAGAGTGTTCTGCCAATTAGGAAAAGGTCCGATCCGTTTCCTTAACGCGGACGCGCGCGCCAGCCCCCCCGCCGTCGCGGGGCAGCGGTCTTTTCTAGACCTTCGGTCAAGACGTCGATCATAGGGTGATCTGGGTGGGCGTCACGGTAGGACCCTAAGACATGGCGAATTTCTTCGTCAAAAGGAACACCCATCGGCAAGCTCAGCGCCCAATCCAAGAAAATCGTGCGGCATTCAGACTTAGTAATACCGGGGATTCGAAAGGCCTCAAAGATCAGGCCCTTTGGGTCATGTGCGTCGCCCTTAGCCATGGCCATGCGCCCTTTGCAGTTGCTCCAATACCACGTCGATATCCTTGGCGGCGCGGGCTTGCAGCGTCACCAGCGTCTGTTCCAGCGCATCCAGCGACGTCTGTTCCGTGGCTTTGGTGAGAAATTGTTGCGTGCGCAGGCTCATCGTGTCGCGGGACAAGGGCGCGGTCGACACCAAACGCAGCGCGATTTGCATCTGCCACATCAGCGCGTGGGCTTGCGTTAGGCTTTCGACCAAACTGCCCCCGCGTCTGTGATCTGCCAAAAGCGTATCCAAACTGGCAGCCCCGCTTTGCACATTATGATGGGCCTGACCGGACAACAGCGCGCCCATTTGCACTGCCAGATCAATGTCTTGCAGATGCCCAGCCCCGGTTTTTGGGTTCCACAGGTCAGTTGTCTGCTTGGCGGCAGAGATCCTTCGGCGCATGTCTTGCACATCTGACGCGATGGTTGCCGCGACCCGCGACCGCGCCAAGATATCGCAGCGAAAGGTCTCAATTTCCGCCGTCAACGCAGCCGGACCCGCAATGCAACGCGCCCTTGTCAGCGCCAAATGTTCCCAGGTCCATGCTTCGGTGCTTTGGTAATCTTTGAAGGCGGTCAGGCTGGTGGCGACTGGTCCTTTATTTCCGGACGGGCGCAGGCGCATATCGACCTCGTACAGGCGCCCCTCGGACAGCGGCGCTGACAGAGCGGTGATCAAAGCCTTGGTCAAACGCGCGAAGTAGGGCCGCGTGGCCAGGGGGCGCGGCCCATCTGATCCCTCAATGCCGGGCGCGTCGTAAATGACGATCAAATCCAGGTCCGATCCTGCGTTCATCCGCCCCGCCCCCAGCGCGCCCATGCCAATAATCGCCGCACCGCGTCCTGGTGCCGGTCCGTGTTTGCGCGCAAATTCTGTGCAGACATGTGGCCACAGCCCGCGCAAAATCGCATGGGCCAGATCGCTATATTGGGCCCCCGCCTCATCCGCGCTGATCAAATGGCGCAGCACATGAACACCGATGCGGAAATGGTGTTCTTTCATCCAACGTCGCGCGGTATCCAAGACCGCCTCGTAATCGGGCGCGATAGGATCCAGCTGCGTGCACAGATCTTGTTCCAACGCATCCGCCCCAGGCCAAGGCGCAAAAAAGCCCCCGCCAATCACCGCATCCAACACATGGGCATGGCGCGACAGGTATTCCGCCAAAGCGGGCGACGTCGTGATGACGTCCAGAACCAGGTCGATTAGGCTTGGGTTGGCCTCAAACAGCGACAGCACTTGCACCCCGGCGGGCAGGCCAGACAGGAAGCCTTCAAACGCGCTCAGCGCCTCGTCCGGACGGGTCGCGGCGCGCAAACGACTGTCGAGCTCTCCACGCAGCCGGTCCAAAATACTGCGCGCCCGGGGCGAACGCAGCGCCGGATAGCTGAGCCAGCGCGCGACATGTGTGTCACTCAACAGATCGGACGCGCCATGGTCGGGCGTGCTTGGATCGGGGGCAAAGAAGCGCTCGATCGTGGTGTGGACATCACCCAAGCGGTCCATCAACTCGGATTTCAGATCATCCGTATCGCGGCCC
This sequence comes from Paracoccaceae bacterium, assembly GCA_045106335.1. Taxonomy (GTDB): domain Bacteria; phylum Pseudomonadota; class Alphaproteobacteria; order Rhodobacterales; family Rhodobacteraceae; genus Aliishimia. Next base: position 57,819 of record JBGCEM010000057.1, read on the forward strand.
ATCAAACAGGCGAGGCGGTCAAATTCTGCGTCTGATTTGGGCAAGTTATGCGTTTGGGCGTCTTGCACCATCTGCAGGCGATGCTCGACCGTGCGGTGAAAGCGGTAGTGATCGGACAGTTTTGCAGCCACATCCGCATCGATCCAGCCCGCCGCTGCAAGCCGCGTTAATCCCTCAACAGTACCGCGCACGCGCAGGTCAGGATCGCGCCCGCCAGCGATCAACTGCCGGGTTTGGGTAAAGAACTCGATTTCCCGGATCCCGCCACGTCCCAGCTTCATATTGTGATCCGGCAGACTGATTTGTTGGGGCAGCTTTTTGTGCGCACGGATCGCCAGGCGCATATTGTGGGCATCTTCAATCGCCGCGAAATCCAAGTGTTTGCGCCACACGAACGGGCTAAGCGTGTCCAAAAACGCCTGCCCCGCCTTAAGATCCCCCGCGACGGGTTTGGCCTTGATATAGGCGGCACGTTCCCAGGTGCGTCCCAAGCTTTCATAATAGGTTTCGGCCGCCGTCATCGCCATGCAAACGGGGGTGACAGACGGGTCGGGTCGCAGACGCAAATCCGTGCGAAACACATAGCCCTCGCCTGTCACATCGCTGAGCGTTTTGGCCATCGCGCGCGTGGCTTTGACGAAGGTGGTGCGCGCGGATGTGAAGTCTTCGCGCGTAAAGCGATCCTGATCAAACAGACAAATCAAGTCGATATCCGAGGAGTAATTCAGCTCGTCCGCGCCCATTTTCCCCATGGCCAGCACGAACATGCCGCCCGCATCCGTCAGATCCTTTAGGGTAATTCCCGGCAATTTCCCCCGCGCAATCAACGGCTTCAGGGCCGCTTTAAGGGCTGCATCACAGGCCCGCGCGGCAAAAGTGCTCAGCGCGCCGGTCACCTGTTCTAGGCTCCAGATCCCGCCCAGATCCAACACACCCGACAACAGCGCAATGCGGCGTTTGCCTTGCCGCAGGGTGGTGGCGATTTGGGTCGGCTCGGCTTGGGTCATATCGCCAAGCAACTCTTGCAACGCGATTTCAGGATCCAACAGCGCGTGGCGCAACCATGCATCTTCACGCAGCATCAAAGCCCGCAAATAAGGCGACGAGCCCCCAGCCCCAACCAACACATCGCGCATCGCGTCTGGCACATCCGCAAACAACACGCGCATGTCGTCACCCGCAGCTTCATCAAAGGCGCGCGGCGTGGTCGTGATCTGAGACACAATATCCATGCCCGTGATCTGAGCGGCAATGGTCGGGCGCGTCAATGGGTGTGAAGCAGTTTGACCGGATCGCGTGGTCGCCCTAAACACGCACACAGCCCCCAGTCGAGGACCCAAACGATGAGCAAAAGCTTAAAGCGCGTGACCCGCGCGCTGATTGAGGCGGGTCATTCAGGCGAGGTTCTGGAAACGGCGCTGGCCCGTACAGCGTTGGATGCGGCGACGGCGATTGGCTGCGACGTCGATCAAATCGCCAAATCCATCATCTTTGCAGATGCGGATGGGTGCGCGGTGCTGTTCCTGACCGCAGGCAGCAACCGAGTGGACACAGATAAAGCCGCCAAGCTTGCGGGATGTGCTTTGGGCAAAGCCGATGCTGGCCTGATCCGCGCACAAACGGGGTTCGCGATTGGCGGGGTCTCTCCTGTCGGCCATGTGTCCCCAATTCGCGCCTGGATGGACCCGCGCCTACTGGATTTTGCGCGAATCTGGGCGGCGGCGGGCACACCGCATCACGTTTTTGAGATTGAACCAACGGCTTTAGCGGCAATTTCCAAATCCCAAGTTGCTGATTTCAAAGTATAATTCAAAATAATGTAAATTTCTTTTACATTCACCCTTGCTTGAACGGCGCAAAAGGCCCATCTGTTTTAATGTGAACGGCATTTACATAAGACGCCCCGCACAAGAACCTGATGAATTTAAGAAAGGATACTTCGATGAACGCCATGGCCACACACACCGCCGCCCCAGAAACGCCGCAAGGCTGGTTCGCGCGCGCCGAACGGTGGTTAGACGAAAAGGGCAAAGGCGCATGGATCACCGCGATGGTGCTGGGCTTTATCTTCGTGTGGCCCGTCGGATTGGCCCTTCTATGTTACATGATCTGGAGCAAACGTATGTTTTCGAAATCTGCAAAGAAAAGCGCTGTTCAACATCACGCACTCAGCGCCATGCGCCCATCTGGCAACAGCGCCTTTGACGCCTATAAAGCCGACACGCTGCGCCGTTTGGAAGACGAACAAGGCAAGTTTGAAGCCTTCTTAGAGCGTCTTCGCGAGGCGAAAGACAAATCTGAATTCGACCAGTTTATGGACGAACGTGCCCGTGCCGCCCGCGATGACACTGTCGAAGCCTAAACACGTATCTGCCCTGGGTGATCTATCCGGGGCACTTTCCCCAATACCTAAAGTGTAAATTATGACCTATTCAGATTCATATTCCCCAACGAACCACCTGCCCGATCCGCTGCGCCAACCTGCGTTTTATGCCAGCGTGCCGACCAAGCGCTTCTTTGCCTGGGTCGTTGATTCTTTGCTGATCCTGATTCTGGTGGTGATTGCTATTCCTTTGACCGGATTCTTGGGGCTGTTCATTCTGTTTCCGCTTTATGTCACCGTTGGATTTGTCTACCGCGTGGTCACGTTGACCGGGGGCTCTGCGACCTTGGGTATGCGCCTGATGGCCATCGAAATCCGTCGCGCAAATGGGCAAAAGCTGGACCTTAGCACCGCAAGTTTGCACACATTAGGGTTTACGCTGTGCTTTTCGTTCTTTATTTTGCAAATCATCTCGGGCGTTTTGATGGTGACCACCGACAAAGGCCAAAGCTTGACGGACCACGTTTTGGGAACAGTGGCCCTGAATCGGCGGAAATAGGCTGATAACTGACACAATATAGCGTCAGGCATGAGGGATTGTGGTCAATTTCATAAATACAACCGGAATGGCTTGTTTCTAGCCCCCTTGTATTGTTAATATTTGTGGAAATTTATCCGGATTTGACATGCGCCACTCCCTTCCCCTTGCGCCGCAGTTTTACGTCACCGCCCCGCAGCCCTGTCCTTATCTGGATGGCCGCATGGAACGTAAGCTGTTCACGGCGCTTCAGGGTCAAAATGCACAACGTTTGAACGACAGCCTAAGCCAGCAAGGTTTTCGGCGCTCTCAGAACGTGCTGTACCGGCCATCTTGCGCGGATTGTTCGTCCTGTTTGTCGGCGCGGATTGATGTCAGCAAATTCAAGTTAAGCAAAAGCCAAAAACGTACGATGCGGCGCAATGCGCGCCTGACGCGTAAAGCGACTTCGCCTTGGGCCACTGAAGAACAATATGAGCTGTTCCGCACATATCTGGACAGCCGTCATGCGAATGGCGGGATGGCGGATATGGATGTGTTTGAATTCGCAGCCATGATCGAGGAAACGCCGATCCGCAGCCGGGTGGTCGAATATGTGAATAGCGAAAACGCGGCGCTGGCAGGGGTCAGCCTGACCGACGTGCTGAATGATGGCGTGTCGATGGTCTATTCATTTTACGACCCTGCGTTCCATTCGGACAGCTTGGGCACCTATATGATCCTGGACCACATCCGGATCGCACAAGATGCTGATTTGCCTTACGTATATCTGGGCTATTGGGTCCCTGGCAGCCAAAAGATGGGTTACAAAGCACGCTTTTCCGGGCTTGAGGTCTATTTTGGCGGGGCCTGGCAGTCTTTGAAGGATCCAAGCATTTTCGCCGTGGACAAACATCCGCTGGCGACGGATCCGATTGCCGAGCAAGTGGCCAATATCCAGCTGCCTGACACGTTGCCGGTCAAGCAAGACGTCTGATTTACACGATTTTCTAGAAAGACCGGGCACGTGATATGCGCGGTTTTTTGCTTTGCGGCTTGCAAATCTTGGGAAGCAGGCGGCGCAGGACACGTCCCGCCCCGCCTTTTTGTCAACGCTAAAGCACCCGGCCTAAAACTTGAATCACAAATGCCCTGCCACGCTGCGCGTTCTCGGGACATTTGAGATACATGAAGCCTCAGGTTTAAGGCGGGGTGCTGTAAAGCAGTTTCTGATTACGCCGAGCCGCCTAACGCTGCCTGAAATCTGAGATTTCAACGCGTTAGGCAACGTTCGATGCCTCAAGTTAAATCAGAAACGCTACAGGCTTAACGTCCCAGCAGATCTGGGATCAGCGTCACAATCCCTGGGAAAGACCACAGCAGCGCCAGCCCAAACACTTGGATCAAAACGAAGGGCACGATCCCGCGATAGATGTGGCCGGTCGTGACCTCTTTGGGGGCGACGCCGCGTAGGTAGAACAGCGCAAAGCCAAAGGGCGGGGTCAGGAACGAAGTCTGCAAGTTCACCGCGATCATGATCGTCACCCATTTCGGATCAAAGCTGCCGCCATAAATGACCGGCCCCACGATCGGGATCACAATGTAGATGATTTCCAGGAAGTCGAGCACGAAGCCCAAGATGAACAGCACCAGCATCACGATCAGGAAGACAGTGAATTCATTGTCAAAGGATTTGAGCCATTGCTGGATATAATGCTCGCCGCCGAAGGAAATCACCACCAAGTTCAGCACTTGCGAGCCGATCAAGATGGTGAACACCATCGAGGTCACCTTGGCCGTTTCGCGCACTACTGGCGTCAAAATGCCGTTGGTATACAGGATATAACAGCTGAACAGCAGGCCGAACAACGCATAGAGATAGGCCGCATAGGACACCGTAAACGCGACCCAGCTTTCGAATGGCACATCGTCTTGATTGATGCGCAGATCGAAATTCACCCCGACAAGGATACAGATCAGAATGGCCAGCGTAGACCAGATGATCACCTTGGGGCTGCGGTCCAGGTCTTTCAGTTTGCGATAGGCGGCCAGCATGATCGCGCCGCCCGCCCCCAAGGCCGCAGCGGGTGTCGGGTTGGTAATGCCGCCAAGGATCGATCCCAGCACTGCGACAATCAAGATCAGCGGGGGAAAGACCACCCGGATGAGTTCGTTGCGGGCGCAGATCTTGGTGGCATGCACCACACCATACATCATCAGCGCGAATGGAAGCCCAACAATCACCCAGCTGAGACCCGATGACATATCCGCCGGAATGATCAGGATATCAGCCAATAGAACCAGCACGCCTCCGACCGCGCCAATCAGCAGCGGCTGTGGGTTGGCCGTCGGCGAAACACCGCGCGCGACAGCCAAAATGATGCCAAGGATAATAACTAAGATCGCGACACCTGTGCCAACCGGGGCGGCATCAGAAATCTTGGCAGCTTTGGCGGCAATCAGTTCGTCCTCGGTCAGCTTTTCAGACACAGCCGCGCCGCCTGCCGCATCAATCGCCTCTTGCTGGGCAATAGCATCGTCCCAGGCCGCCTGGCCGTGCAGCTCGATCATCGAGGCCTGGCATTCCGCGTCCACATTCGTGCGCAAGGTCGCAGCCTCGCCGATATCAGAATAGGAGGACACCGTGATGTTTTGTGACCCAACCATGCCGACATTGCCCAAAAGCACAGCCCCAATGATCAACGCGCCAGGGACGCCAAGGAACCAAGTAAAGGCTTCGCTGCGGGTGATCGGCTCGCCATTGGCCGAGCCCATTTCCACCGCAGGCGCTTTGGAAGGGTTCAAAAGGGCATAGCCAAAGGCGTACAGTGCGTAAAGCAACGCCAGCAAGATCCCTGGCAGCAAGGCGGCTTGGAACAGCGTGCCCACAGACAGAACCGCCGGTTCGCCCAGGTAGGTCAGCGCGTCAGTACAGCCCGCCGTTTGGGCACGCGCTTCTTGCGCGGCGGAATACAAATCCCCCGCCAGCGTGCCCAGCAGAACAATCACAATCGACGGTGGAATGATCTGCCCCAACGTCCCAGAGGCCGCAATCACACCGGTCGCGATTTCCGGCGAGTAGTTGTTGCGCAGCATTGTCGGCAACGCCAGCAGCCCCATAGTGACCACTGTCGCGCCCACAATCCCTGTCGAGGCCGCCAAAAACGCGCCCACAACCACAATCGACACGGCCAAACCACCGGGCAGCGGACCAAACACCCGCGCCATCGAGGTTAGCAAATCATTGGCGATCTTAGAGCGTTCCAGCGTGATGCCCATTAGAACGAACATCAAAACGGCCAGAAGTGTCTCAATCGACTGACCCGCCAACACGCGTTCATTGATGCGATTCACGATGAAGGACACGTTGCGGTCCAGCGCCGTTTCCCAGCCATTGGGGAACACCGGCACCTCGACGCGCGGCAAATCCGGATATCGGAAAATCGAAATCTCGGGGCCTTTGACGCCCTCATGGATCAGCGCGCGGTACATGTCGCTTGAGCTGTCAATCGCTTGGTGGATCAACAATCCTGCACTGTCCATCGCAGCGATGATCCCGAACGAAATCACCCCCGCCCCGCCGATGGCAAAGGCCACCGGAAAGCCCGACAGGATCCCCCCGAACAGGCAAATAAACACAATAATCAGGCCGACTTCGACGCCATCAAGTCCCAACATAATCCCAGCCCTTTAATGTGTGCCTTCGAAGGCTTCTTCGCCCTCACCCAAGGTATCTTTGTCCAAATATTTCCCGGCCGAGGCCTCGCCCTCTTTCCATTCCAGAAACGAGCGCCAGAAAAATGCCAATGCGTGCAGGAAGACCAAGCCCGCAAACGCCACCAACAGCACCTTGAACAGGAAATACGCGGTAAACCCGTTTGGCGAAAAGCCGATGGTTTCCACGTTCCAACGCATAGCACGCGCTTTCAGCACCAACCGATCCAATGTGTCCGAGGCAGATGGTTTGGGCACGATCAAATGGCGCCACAGGAAGTACCAGGAATACATCCAGATGATAATCGCACCAGGCATCATGAATATGATCGCGCCGACCATGTCGATGATGCGTTTGGTGCGGTGGCTGACGGCGGAATAAATCAAATCGACCCGCACATGCCCGCCTTGCACAAAGGTATAAGTCACACAAAGAGTGACGACCAAGGCATTGTAAAGCTTAAGTTCTTCGGCGAACCACGAAATATCAAACTGCAGCGGAATGCCAAAGCCGATGGAAATATCAGGCCGGGTGAAAATTCGCTGCATGAACACAATGACGATCTGCTGTAAGACCATCAACAGCCCCGCCCAAGCAAAGGTCCGCCCCAGCACATTGGCCAGACCTTCCAGCACACGCACCCCGCCCCACAGGGCGCGGTTGGACCAAAACATACCGTATATTGTAAACATCACTGCGATGTTGAACACGATAAAGAAGAATTCGACAGAGCCGCCGTAATAAACAAACGCCATCAGGCTTTGTTTGTCTTCCAGACTGCCGTTCCAGATCAGCCAGTCAAAGATCGGGGGGACAGGTTTTTCGCCCTCAGCAGGTCCGCCATCTAAGAATGGCAGAATCCCAATCAGCATGTGCCAAAAGCCCAAGCCAATTTGTTGGATGACCCAAGCGATCCCGGTGCCTAAGGCGGCCAAAGCTGTGCCGAATGTAACGGCGCCCTCTGTGTCCATGACATGTCCCCATCTGCAAAGCTGGCGCAAGGTGATGCGCGCTTTGTACTTTTGTAATGTGACAAAGGGTGCCGATCAAAACCGGCACCCTTAAGTATTTGAAATCAGGCCTTAGCCGCCCAGAACGCGGACGCGCTGGTTGACGTAGTAGCCATCGGATTTTTGGATCCAGGACGCGGATTGCGACAGGCTTTCCTCGAACGACGCGCGAATTTTCGCGAACAATTCGTCGTTCATGTTTTCGTCCATGACTTCTTTCGAAGCCGCGCCGAACGCATCCCAAACATCGTCCGAGAACTGCAACGTTTTCACGCCTTGTGCTTGCAGACGGGCCAGCGCGGCACCGTTATTGGCCAGCGTTTCAGCCAGCTGCGTGTGCGTTGTTGCCATCGAGGCATAGCGCAGGATCGCTTTGTGCTGGTCGCTCAGTTCATTCCAGACGTCCAAGTTAACATTGGCAGCAAGTGCCGAGCCTGGCTCGTGGAAGCCCGCTGTGTAGTAGACTTTGGCAACTTCTTGGAAGCCGGCGCGCTCATCCGCCATGGGGCCAACCCATTCCAGACCGTCCAAAGCACCCGATGACAGGGCTTGATACAGTTCGCCACCTGGGATGTTCTGAACAGATGCGCCCATTTTACCCAAAACTTGGCCGCCCAAACCGGGCATACGGAATTTCAGACCGTTGAAGTCCGCGGCCGAGTTGATTTCATTGCGGAACCAACCCCCAGATTGCGAACCAGAGTTACCCGCCAGCAGGCCTTTCAGGTTGAAGATCTCGCCCAGCTCATCATGCAACGCTTCACCGCCACCATGCTGGTACCAATTGGTCACTTCTTGTGCCGTGCCGCCAAACGGAACCGCTGTGAAATAGGCATAGCCAGGGTGCTGACCGATGAAATAGTAATCCGCCGAGTGATACATATCCGCCTGGCCCGAGGACACAGCGTCAAACACTTCGAACGCACCAACCAATTCGCCTGGCGCTTTTTTGTCGATGGTCAAGTTGCCGTCTGACATCTCGGTGACCATGTTTTCAAGATACGTGGCCGCATCATCCAAAACCGCAAAACCGCGCGGCCAAGATGTCACCATCGTTAGGGTCCGCTTGCCTTGGGCATAAGCCGGGGCTGCCAGCGTTGCTGACGCAGCCGCAGCACCACCAAGTGCGGAATTTTTTAGGAAAGAACGACGATCCATAGAGAATCTCCTCCGAAGTTTTTTGGATTGCAGACACAGGCCTCCCTGACCTGCAGATCGTTAAAGTGCGTGCACAATAGACACGGATCCGGGAAGCGAAATACCCATACCGCCATAAATTCGTTTAAAGTATTGAAATTATGCATTAAATTACTGAAGAACTATGCTTCTTTCGGCGATATCGGGTGTTTGCCCGCCTTACGATTCGCTGCAACGATTCGGCATTACGCATTTTTCTGCCAACATGCGCTCCATGTATCGCCCACCGGAAGGACAGATCGGCGCGATCAAACACCTTTGGCGCGCGACTTGGGCCTGGTCGTCTTGCGATGGTGTGCACGGGATACGCCCGATCACAAAATACCAATTGTGCAAACCTCGCGCGCCGCGGCCTTAAGCGTTGAACAGGAACCTTTTCGCCACTTGCCAGAGCGGGAATGAACCGTTCTAAGGCCTCCTGACCGGTTTGTCAGCACTCGGTTGTGGTGCTGCGATCACCCTAAACGTGTTACGTTTGACCAACAGCACAGACTGCGCCTCAGCCATTTTCGCTTCATACTAAACACGACCGCTGCACTGCCAAATGCGGAACGAAGGCCCTCTGGGCCTAAAATCAGCGCCACACATAGTGTGTTTAAGGCGCCCCTTGGTCTGCCCATCACACATTGTACGTCATGCGTACAAAACAGCATCAGAAGCGGGAAAGTACATCGCCAAATCGGACCATGCCCATGACATTTCTTAAGACTTCAAAGTTTGTGATGTATACGAAAGAACACAGTCTATGGCGCGTTTTTTTGATTTTGATGTCACAAATTTCTTGCTGACGATCTACGTTTTGTTCACCTTTTGCGCTCTATGTAGATGACATGAGTGTTGTAGCTGTTGATCCCCCCCGCCTCGAAGCGGCTGTTGTTCCTGCGGATGTGTCGCTTGAACAATGGCGTGTTGCACTTGGTTTGATTGGTTCGATTCAAACCCGTGTTTTAACCTGCGCGTTGTTTGGAACGCGCGCCGCCCGGGCTGCGTCAGGCGCAGATGGTCAGCTGGGACAAACCCTGAAAGAAAACGTCGCTGGCATCGAAAAAGCGTGCCAAGACATTGCACGTGTTGTTACGTTCGTCGAAGGCCACGGCACGGATGGCAACATACCCAAGACGGCAGCTAAGTGGATCAGGGAGTTCGCCTACCAACATTCTGACATTGTACGCCTTATCCGCAACGCGGCAAATGCCTCTAAAGAGATAGGCAAAATAGCAAAAGGCATGTTGGATGGTGATGTATCCGGCGCAACAGAAATGGACCGCGTGCTTCAAGACCACAGCGCAGCAACCAAAGCACTTGATACCAGCCTGTCAGAATTCGTCGTAGGTGCTTGGAAAGAAATCAACACAGCAAAGCTTGATGAAATAGATCGCTCCGCAAAGGCGAATATTGAAATCCTGGACACTTTGAAGAAGTTAGAGCGCATCGGCAAACACGTACGCCTTGTATCATTAAACGCCTCAGTAGAAGCTTCTCGGGCTGGCGATGCCGGAAAAGGTCTTGCTGTAATTGCAGTTGAGTTTAAAAGTCTTGCAGAAGAAATTCAAAATCTGTCTGCCAATGCGCGCGACAATTTCGACAACCATACCTAAAAAATCGGACTTTTTTGCCAAGCAGTCGGCCATTGCCTCAGCTTGGGCGCCCCTGGCGTGAAATAATATGACGTCAAGACGCCGTATTAGGTAACAAAACAATAAAAAATACCCCACGCGGGTATGATTTCTGTACGTTTCGCTGTTGACGCCCGGAAATGACGACCATATCGTGCCCAAAGCAAATAGGAGCCTTGGGAATGAACACCCTCGTCATCGTCGTACCTCGAACGCGCATGGGCCGGTAACGGTAAAGCCAGTTTAAACCCATGCGCCCCCGACAAACCGGGGGCTTTTTTTTGCGCATCGCTGAAGTGTCCAAATTATCGGAGAAAGCCTATGACACGCCAAATGACCGGAGCGAAAATGGTCGTCCAAGCCCTGATCGACCAGGGTGTGGACACAGTATTCGGGTATCCCGGTGGTGCTGTGCTCCCGATTTACGATGAAATTTTCCAACAAAATAACGTCAAACACATCCTTGTACGCCATGAGCAAGGCGCGCTTCATGCGGCAGAAGGCTATGCGCGCTCAACAGGCAAGCCCGGCGTCTGCTTGGTCACCTCTGGCCCAGGGGCGACCAACGCAGTTACGGGTTTGACCGACGCGTTGATGGATTCAATTCCGCTTGTCGTATTAACTGGCCAAGTGCCGACCTTCATGATTGGCTCGGATGCATTTCAAGAAGCCGACACCGTCGGCATCACGCGCCCCTGCACGAAACACAATTGGTTGGTCAAAGAAACAGATCGCCTTTCAGGCGTGATTCACGAGGCCTTCCACGTTGCCACTTCTGGTCGCCCTGGCCCCGTTTTGGTGGACATCCCAAAAGATGTACAATTCGCAACGGGAACATACACAGAAGCAAAACCATCCGTGTCGCATTACCAGCCGCGACTAAAAGGCGACATGGACGAGATCACCCAATTGGTGGCGGCCATGGAAACTGCGAAAAAGCCTTTGTTTTATACGGGCGGTGGCGTAATCAACTCTGGTCCCGCCGCAAGTCAGCTTTTGCGCGAATTGGTCGAAGCCACCGGTTTTCCAATCACGTCAACACTTATGGGATTGGGCTGCTATCCGGCAGCCGGAGACAAATGGTTGGGCATGTTGGGCATGCACGGTCTGTATGAAGCCAACTTGGCGATGCATGATTGCGACTTAATGATAAATATCGGCGCTCGTTTTGACGATCGCATCACGGGGCGGTTGGACGCGTTCAGCCCAGGTTCGATCAAAGCGCATGTGGATATTGACCCCTCTTCGATCAACAAAGTGATTAAAACCGACATCCCGATTGTCGGTGACGTGGCCCATGTGCTGGAAGACATTCTGAAGGTATGGAAGTCGCGCGGGCGTAAGACCAACAACAAAGCGCTGGGAACTTGGTGGGATCAGATAAAAGAGTGGCGCAAAATCAATTGCTTGGCCTTCACACAAGAGCCAAAATCAAAAACAATAAAGCCCCAACATGCGTTGACACGGCTTGAAGCGCTCACAAAAGATCGAGAGGATCGCTACATTTGTACCGAAGTTGGCCAACACCAAATGTGGGCCGCCCAATATCTAGGGTTCCAGCATCCAAACCAATGGATGACGTCGGGTGGATTGGGCACGATGGGCTACGGCGTCCCGGCATCTATCGGCGTACAAATGGCGCATCCAGACGCGTTGGTGATTAACGTCGCCGGAGAGGCCAGCTGGCTAATGAATATGCAAGAAATGGGCACCGCCGTGCAATATCGCCTGCCTGTAAAACAGTTCATCCTAAACAATGAACGGCTGGGAATGGTGCGCCAGTGGCAGGAATTGCTACACGGTGAGCGCTATTCGCAAAGTTGGTCCGAGGCGTTACCTGATTTCGTAAAACTGGCGGAAGCTTTTGGGGCAAAAGGCATTTTATGCTCAGATCCTGCGGATTTGGATGACGCGATCATGGAAATGTTAAATTATGATGGCCCAGTCATATTTGACTGCTTGGTGGAAAAACACGAAAACTGCTTCCCGATGATCCCTTCGGGCAAGGCCCACAACGAGATGTTGCTGGGACAAGCTGAAACGCAGAACGTGATTGACGCCAAAGGCTCTGTGTTAGTCTAAAGCGGCCTGGTCGTACAAATTTGCGTCCTGCGGTCTTTTGAGTGCAGGGCATTTGATTAAAAAGGTCCTCATAATGTCAGCTCTTAAAATCAAAAAAGGCGCAACCAGCCATTCGGCGTACAACCTGCGCCCCACATTCTCAGACATTGAAGAACGCCACACACTTGCAGTTCTTGTCGAAAATGAGCCCGGAGTCCTCGCACGGGTGATTGGGCTTTTTGCTGGTCGCGGATATAATATTGACAGCCTAACTGTCGCAGAAGTCGATCACACAGGCCATTTGTCGCGCATTACAATCGTGACTTCGGGTACTCCGCAGGTGATTGAACAAATTAAGGCGCAACTTGGTCGCATCGTTTCAGTCCACGACGTTCATGATTTGACGGTAGAAGGCAAAAGTGTCGAACGGGAATTGGCCTTACTGAAGGTCGTCTCAACCGGCGACAAGCGCGTAGAGGCGCTGCGATTGGCAGATATTTTTCGTGCCAATGTTGTGGATAGCACATTAGAAAGCTTCGTGTTTGAGATGACTGGCGCGACCGACAAAATCGACGCCTTTGCAGATCTGATGCGCCCGCTTGGGTTGAGTGAATTGGCAAGAACTGGGGTTGCGGCACTTAGCCGCGGCGACTGAGAACGCGGCCCTGTGTGCGCCGTTTTTGTGCATGATCAGCGAACTGAATAACGTCCGCGGATAGCGGGGCCACTGTTTCGGGGATCGGCTGGACCGGCGGTACGTCTGGACTGACCTCAGGCAAGACCATTGGCGCTTTTGACATCGGATAACTTGCGGTCAAAATCGTCTGAGCATTGCTGGCACGGCGCAAATCTTTTTCTTCTGTTATGTCAAATTCGACATAATCGCCCGCATCAAAAAACAGCTCATCTCGGTTGGCTGCGTTTTCCGTCGCCTCGTAATACGCTAAGTCGCCGTGGTCTTCACACCAAATCACGGCTTTGCGCACTTCAGGGTCGCTCCAGAGTATTACACCAAACATATACAAGTCCCATTTTGCCGGTTGCACATACAACCTTAGGTAAGACATTACCTTAAGTTGCAGGCGCAGCGATACGAACAACCTCGCACCGTTCTCTTGCAATTTGTGACACGGGGGGTCATCATGTGACCAGTTGTGTATCAAGTCTGACGCGAATTAGCATCAAATCACTCATTTTCCGGAACTTTCTGGCTAAATTCACCCAACACGCCCACCACCAAGGCCTCAACGTGACACGATTAAACAAAAGCCCTGCCGAATTACGCAACATGTTCGGTGCGAACTTGCGGTATCTTGCCGACACCTATCCATCTATCTCAGAGCTGTCGCGCCAGCTGGGGATCAACCGCACACAGTTTAACCGGTATCTTGCGGGCGAAAGCTTTCCCCGCCCCGATATTCTGGCGCGGATTTGTGACTTTTTCGATGTAGATGCGCGCGTTCTACTAGAGCCAGTTGACGGATTGATGGCCACCGGTAGCCACCTTAACGGTCCTGAGCTGAATGACTATTTAGGATCAGGCGCGACCCCACCCGAGCCTTTGTTTCCGAACGGATTTTACCGTTTCACGCGCCTTAGTTTTTTGTCGCCCGAACGCTATGTTGTGGGATTGGTACGGGTGTGGCGCAACACGTCTGGACAGTGCTTTGTGCGCGGTTTTGAGGCGCGAGAAGCCATGCGCCAGCAAGATCTTCCAATGACGGCTGAGCTGCGCGAATTTCGCGGCGCAGTCTTGCAAGTTGAAAACGGGATTGGATCAATCATCACGCGCCGACACGCGATGACGGCCAGCTTTAACTTTCTGCATCCCGTTGCCTCATTTGAAAATAATTTCTGGAGCGGCTACGTCACGCGCACAGTCCCAGAAACGTTAGAGGCCGCACGCGTCACGCGGTTGGTCTATGAGCACCTGGGCACAAGCCTGCAACGCGCCCTGAGCGTCGGCCGCAAAGCCGGTTTGGCCGATGAATCCGAGGTACCCTCTTATCACTTGCGCCTTTTGCAGGGACAAAACGCCTTTAAATAATGTCGCTTTGGGAAAACTGCGGTCGCGCACGGGCCAGAGTGCGCGCGCCTGGCTAAGATATCTTTAGGGCACGACACCCGCAGTGAGGCCGCTATGACATCCCAGAAATCCGAACTTTGCGCCGTCCGCCAACCCATTGCCCAGGCCAACGGTTTGCCCAACCCGCACTATATTGACGCTGATGTTCATGCATTTGAAAACAAAGCTGTATTGATGAAGGAATGGTCGGGCCTGGCCGTCGCATCGGATGTGCCCAACCCCGGCGATGCCGTGCCAATCACGTTTTTGGGCATGCCATTGTTGCTATTGCGCGACAAGGAAGGCGCGGTGCGCGTTTTTCAAAACACCTGTCGCCATCGCGGTATGATCTTGGTGGACAGCCCGCGCAACATCGAAGGTGCAATCCGGTGTCCCTATCACAGTTGGTGTTACGCAACTTCGGGCAAGTTGGTGTCCACACCCCATGTTGGCGGTCCCGGGCAAAACCAAGCCGAAGGCATTGACCGCGACACCCTAGGTTTGGTCGAGATCCGGTCTCATCTTTGGATGGATGTCGTGTGGGTTAATATTTCAGGCACTGCCGCGCCTTTTGAACAGGTGCATGATACGTTGATGGCGCGCTGGTCGGAATTTGACGCACCCCTGTTTCATGGCGGGCCTGACAGTCGATTTCAACTGAGTGTGAATTGCAATTGGAAGCTGGCGGTCGAAAACTACTGCGAAAGCTATCATCTGCCGTGGATTCACCCTGGGCTGAACAGCTATTCGCGGCTTGAAGATCATTATCACATCGAAGAACCCGGCGCATTTTCCGGCCAAGGGACTTGGGTGTATCGTCAGCTGCAGAGCGACGACGGTACGGTTTTCCCGGATTTTGCGGACCTTTCGCATAAGTGGGACACCGCGGCCGAGTATATCTCGGTGTTCCCGAATGTGTTGCTGGGCGTGCACCGCGATCACGCCTTTGCGATTGTGTTGGTTCCAGATGGCCCCGAGCGCACGACCGAGCATGTGCACTTATATTACCCGCAGCCGAACACGTCGTCCTCCTTACGCGCGCAGAACACACAGCAATGGAAAGACATTTTCGAAGAGGATATTTTCGTGGTCGAAGGCATGCAAAAAGGCCGTCATGCACCGCTGTTTGATGGGGGGCGGTTTTCACCGGCAATGGATTCGCCCACGCATTTGTTTCACGACTGGGTCGCGGCAAAGCTGCAAACACATTTGGCCCAAACTGAAGCGGCAGAGTGAGCCAGTCCTTAGACGCAGCACTTCTGGCGGCCCACAGCGCCAGAGACACGCATCAACTTGTAAGCCTGTATGTCGCCGCCGCAGACAGCGCACAACACGACACGGCGCGCAAGTTCTACCTAACCCATGCCTATGTTTTTGCATTAGAAACCGATCACCCTAAAACAGGCGCAATTCGCGACCAACTTGTTGTCCTTGGCAGTGAACCTGCGCGTCAAAGCAGTTTGACTTAAGCTTGGGAAACACGTGCTGTGCCACGCTGTGCGGTCACAGAGCGTTTGCGCGTCAGCTTTGAATCTGCGGCGGGCGCGCGTTGGGCCAATCTGTCGCGCGGTGCCAGGCTTGCGCGACTTGCAACACCTGCGCATCCGCCCCTTGCCGCCCGATCAGTTGCATCCCCATCGGTAAACCGTTCGCTCCAAACCCAACAGGCACAGACACGACCGGTAAGCCGATCAGGCTGGCGGGCAAAACGACTTCCATCCAACGGTGATACGTGTCCATCTTGGTGCCCGCAATCTCAGTCGGGTATTCCAAATCCAACGCAAAAGGCCACACTTGCGTCGTCGGCAGGGCCAGCACATCATAGGTTTGAAACAACTTGGCCGCCGTTTGAAACCAAGCGCTGCGCAAACTGCTAAGCCTGTGGACATCCGCACCACTTAAAGCCAAACCGTTCTCAATTTCCCATCGCGCCGTCTCTTTCAACCGATCTTTCGTCGTTGGATTTTCGATCAAAGGCCCCAGTCCACAGGCAATCGCATAGTGACGCAGCCCCTGCCATGGCTCCCATAACGCCTCTGCCGAACAGGGCGGCTTTAAAGCCTCGACCTGCAACCCCAACTCTCCCATCTGACGCAATGCATCCTCACACAGCTCTAAAATTCCCGGCTCAAACGGCACAGCGCCGCCCCAATCGCTCAGCCATCCAATTTTGCGTCCCGCCACATCCGCATCAATCCTCGGCAAGGTCGCCCCAATGTCCAAATGAAACGGCTGTCGCGCATCCGGCCCTGCCATCGTATCCAGCAACGCCGCCAAATCCGACGGATTGCGCGCCATCGGTCCATTCGTCGCCAGATGCATCAAATAGGTATCGCCCTTTGGCTCGCTGGGAACCACCCCCACGCTCGGACGTATGCCATAGACATTGTTCCATGCGGCCGGGTTGCGCAAACTGCCCATCATGTCGGACCCATCCGCGACGGCACTGATCCCCGTCGCCAAAGCCACCGCCGCCCCGCCGGACGATCCGCCACAGGTTTTGCTGGTGTCATAAGGGTTTGTCGTGGCACCAAACACAGGGTTGAACGTATGACTGCCCAGCCCAAATTCTGGCGTGTTGGTCTTGCCAATCACAATCGCCCCGGCCGCCCGCATCCGTGCAATATGCAGATCATCGCGGTCCGCCATCTGTCCGGCAAAAACAGGCGAGCCCATAGATGTCGGCACCCCCGTCGCATTGGCCAGGTCCTTCACGGCCACAGGAATACCATGCAACCAACCTTTGCTGTCCTGCCCATCTGCCGCCTTAGCTTCTGCCAAAAGCGCCTCGCGGGCGCGCAAGGACACAACTGCATTCACCGCACCATTCACAGCCTCAATCCGATCCAGCGTGGCTTGCATAACCTCACCCGCAGACAGCTCTTTGGCCCGCAAAGCCCGACTAAGATCCAACGCAGATGTAAATGCGACAGCCATCAAAATCCCCTTTTCGTCTTACGCGCAAATGGGCCCGCGAAAACAAGTCAAGTCAAGCGCGGTCTTGCGGGACGGTGGGCGGGGCGCCTTTCGCACCCGCGAAACAGCGACGCACCCGTCTAAGCCTCTTGAAACACCGCAGACACTTCTGCGCGAATGATCCGCGCAATCTGCGCACAATCCTGAACGGAAAACGTCAAAGGCACCCGCATATCAAGAACACCCGCCAGTATCCGATCAGACGCCACCATCGGCTCCGAGCGCGCATAGCGCCAACTGTCATAGCGCGACGTAAACGCCACAGGTTCCGCAGCCCCAAACCACTTCAATTCAACACCCCGCGCGCCACACCGGGCCACCACATCGCGCACCTTTTCAGCAGACCAATCCAACAACAAAACCTGAAACGACGACCCCACGATGCTTTCCGCGTCAGGGCGTTCAACCACCTGCAGGCCCAGCGTCCCCCGCACCCCCTCTTCCAAGGCATAATAGCGCTCATTCCACCGTGCCACTTGATCCGGTAAAGCCCGCAGCTGAGGGCGCAAGATCGCCGCGCGCAGATTGTCCATCCGCCCCGAAATATTCGGCGTTACATACTTCACTTGCTCAAATACCTCAGGATCTGGTGCCGCCAAATGCCGTTCATACAACATATAAGAGCCTGACAAGATTACCGAGCGCGCAGCAATTACGGGATCATCTGTCACCAAAAAGCCGCCCTCGCCCGAATTCATGTGTTTATAAGTCTGCGTCGAATAGCACCCAATCTGCCCATGACGCCCAGACGGCACGCCATTCCACGCCCCCCCCATCGTATGCGCACAATCTTCGATAACCTTCACACCACCTGCATCACAGATCGTCATCAGCGCATCCATATCACAAATATGGCCCCGCATATGGCTAAGCAACAGCACCTTGGCCTGATCCAACTTGGCCTTCAGATCCTCCAAATCCAACGTCAAAGCCTCGGTTACGCCGACAAAGACAGGCTCGCCCCCCACCGACGCGATCGCGCCCGGCACTGGCGCCAGCGTAAAAGCATTGCTTAACACCTTATCGCCCGGATTCACCCCAACCGCGCGCAGGGCTGTCGCCATCGCATACCCCCCTGACGCCACAGCTAAACAATAGGCCGCCCCAACACTTTGCGCGAATTCTTGTTCCAGCAAAGCCACTTCACTCAGCTCATCAGGCGTCGTGTTATAGCGGTGCAAACGGCCATGCCGCAGAACGTCTAGCGCCGCCGTGATCCCGTCCTCTGGGATCGGTTCTTGCTGTGTAAAGCTGCCTGTAAATGTCTCACCCATGCGAAACTCCCCCCAATTATCTTAAAAGTCGATCTACAACGCCCAGTAGATCGGCATAATCATCCAACAAAGCCTCAGGCTTCAGCGCCGCCATATCCGCACCGGACGGCCCAAAGGTCACCAAAATTGATGGCACCCCAGCCGCTTTGGCAGTGTTACGATCTGTGTCGCTATCGCCCACCAAACAGCACTGATCGGGCGCTCCGCCAAGCCGGGTCGCGGCCTCAAACAAGGGTGCGGGATCGGGCTTGCGGACGGGCAATGTATCTGCCCCCACCAAGGATCCGAACGCATCCCGCACCCCCAAATTACGCATCAGTTTCTCTGCCAAACCCTCTGGTTTATTGGTACAAATGCCCACCCCGTAACCTGCGGATTTCAAGGCCTCAACGGCCTCCATCGCACCTGTATACATCACCGTATGGTGGTCAATTGCGTCGTCATAGGCGGATAACAAAATCGGATAATATTGCGCAATAATCGGCTCGGGATCCGCTTTACCCAAACGCGCTAAACCCACGCTCAGCATCCGCCGCCCCCCGCGCAACGCAACGCCCGCATCGGTGCCCGGGTCCAAAACATCCCCCGCCCCCATCGCGCGAAAGCAATGATTGGCCGCCGCGATCAGATCCCCGCTGGTATCGGCCAGCGTCCCATCTAAATCAAATATCACCGATTTCATCTTATCCCCTTAGCGCTACGTTTACCCAAGTGTTGCAAACCGCAACCTTGAGTGATCGATGGCCACCTTGTGCACCGCTGGTAATTAGATAAAACAGCGCAGATTGAAAGACCACCGATTGACACAGCCAGAAAGACCTTGATGCAAACTGCTTTGATTATTCTTGCCGCCGGCAAAGGCACCCGGATGAATTCGGACATCCCAAAGGTGCTGCACCCGATTGCGGGCGCGTCGATGTTGGAACATGTGCTGAAAACCGGACAGGCTTTGGATCCCGCACGTATGATCGTGATCACAGGTCATGGGGCCGAGGCGGTCGAAAAGGCTGCGCAAAAGGTTAACCCGGCCGTGCAAACGGCGCGACAGACCGAACAATTGGGCACAGGACATGCGGTCGCACAAGCCAAGCAAGCTTTGGACGGTTTTACGGGTTTGGTGCTGGTTCTGTTCGGAGACACCCCCTTCATTCAGCAAACCACACTGGAAAATATGCGCGACGCGGCGGAATATAGCGACGTCGTGGTGCTAGGTTTCACTCCTGACGACCCCGGACGCTACGGGCGGTTGATTTTGGACGGCATGACCTTGGAACGGATTGTCGAGTTCAAAGATGCCTCACCCGCCGAACGCGCGGTAACTCTGTGCAATGGCGGTTTGATGGCCTGCAAAGCCGATGTGTTGTTTGATTTGCTGTCGGGTTTAGCCAATGACAACGCAGCGGGCGAGTATTATCTAACGGATATTGTTGGACTGGCGCGCGAACAGGGCAAATCTGCGGGGGTTGTGACATGTGATGAATCAGAAACAATGGGCATCAATTCTCGCCAACATTTGGCGGATGCCGAAGAGATGTTCCAAAACCGCACACGTGCCGAAATGCTGGACAATGGAATCACGCTGTCAGCCCCGCACACAGTCTACTTTTCCCATGATACAGTGATAGGGCGCGATTGTGTGATCGAGCCTAACGTTGTCTTCGGTCCTGGTGTGACAGTCGAAAGTGGCGTGCATATAAAAGCGTTTTCGCACCTTGAAGGCTGCCATATTAGCCGTGGCGGGGACATTGGGCCATATGCCCGTCTGCGCCCCGGGGCCGAGTTGCAAGAAGATGTCAAAATCGGCAACTTTGTTGAGGTGAAAAATACGCAAGTCGCCCCTGGGGCTAAGATCAATCACCTTAGCTACGTGGGCGATGCGGATGTGGGGGCACGGGCCAATATTGGCGCGGGCACGATCACCTGTAATTATGATGGCGTGTTCAAGCATCGCACCCAAATCGGTCAAGACGCCTTTATCGGATCCAACACGATGTTGGTCGCGCCGGTCAGCATCGGCGCGGGCGCATTAACTGGATCAGGATCCGTGATCACCACAGATGTTCCTGACGGAGACCTCGCCTTGGGCCGGGCGCAACAAACAAACAAACCAGGATTGGCGCGCAAATTGATGGATATGCTGCGGGCCAAGAAAGCAAAGCAAAGTAAGGGCGCGTAATATGTGTGGTATTGTAGGTGTACTTGGCAGCCATGAAGTGGCCCCGATCCTGGTCGAAGCGCTCAAGCGGTTAGAATATCGCGGCTATGACAGCGCTGGGATTGCCACGATCAACGGTCAAACCTTGGAACGGCGCCGGGCAATGGGCAAATTGGTCAACCTGTCGGACCTTTTAGTGCATGAACCCCTCGCGGGCCATGCAGGCATCGGCCATACGCGTTGGGCGACCCATGGTGCTCCGTCCGTGACGAACGCGCACCCGCACAAAGCAGGCTCGGTCGCGGTGGTGCATAACGGAATTGTCGAAAATTATCGTGAACTCCGCGAAGAACTGGCCGCCGCTGGGATCAGCTTTGAAACCGAAACCGACACAGAAACTGTTGCCCTTTTGACGCAAAAACACCTTAGCGAAGGTATGGACCCCATTGCAGCGGCCAATGCCACGCTGGATAAACTCGACGGTGCCTTTGCTTTAGCGTTTTTGTTTGATGGTCATGATGATTTGATTGTCGCCGCGCGAAAGGGATCGCCCCTGGCCATCGGATATGGCGACGGAGAAATGTATGTGGGATCAGACGCCATTGCGCTGGCCCCACTGACCGACCGGATCATGTACTTGGAAGAAGGCGACCGCGCAATTGTAACGCGCGCTGGCGCAGATGTGTTTGATGCCAACGGAAAGCGCGCAAACCGCGCAGTGCAGACCGTGCAAATCGATGCCACGCGCATCGACAAAGCCGGGCATAAGCACTTTATGTCCAAGGAAATTGCCGAACAGCCCACTGTTATTCAGGCCGCTTTGGATCATTACCTGACCTCGGATGGGACGATCCAACTGCCCGAACCCGGTCTCGATTTCGCGTCTCTTGATCGCCTCACAATGGTCGCCTGCGGCACCGCATTTTATGCCTGCCTTACGGCGAAATACTGGTTTGAGCAGATCGCTAAAATGCCGGTCGAGGTCGATATCGCCTCGGAATTCCGCTACCGCGAGCCGCCCGTGTCAAAAGGCACCGCCGCGCTGTTCGTCTCCCAATCCGGCGAGACCGCAGACACCTTAGCGGCCCTGCGCTATATGGAAGATAAAGCGGACAAGATCTTATCCGTCGTGAACGTGTCTGAAAGTTCGATCGCCCGTGCTTCGGATCTTGCGATGCCAATCAAAGCGGGGGTTGAGGTCGGCGTGGCCTCGACCAAAGCCTTTACATGCCAGTTGACCGTATTGCTTCTATTGGCTTTGAAAGCCGCGCAAGACCGCGGGACACTCACGCCCGATCAGGTCGCAAAGCATGTGGCAGACTTGCGCGGACTACCTGCGTTGATAAATGTTGCTATGACAACAGAAGAAAAAATCAAAACCACCGCCCGTAATCTAAGTGAGGCACGCGATGTGTTGTTCTTAGGGCGCGGGCTGATGTATCCCCTGGCGCTGGAGGGTGCATTAAAATTAAAGGAAATCAGCTACATACACGCGGAAGCTTACGCATCAGGTGAGCTGAAACACGGCCCCATCGCCTTGATTGACAAACATGTCCCTGTGGTGGTCCTTGCGCCTCAAGACAGTTTGTTCGACAAATCCATTTCGAACATGCAAGAAGTAATGGCGCGCAAAGGCCGTGTCGTCTTAATGTCAGATGCAGCCGGATTGGCTCAAGCGGGTGAAGGGGTTTGGCACATGGTCGAAATGCCGAAAGTGTCAGAAACGCTCGCGCCCATTCTATATGCGATTCCCGCACAACTTTTAGCGTATCATACAGCCATCGCCAAAGGCACAGACGTAGATCAACCGCGCAACTTGGCGAAATCTGTGACGGTTGAATGACGCCGCAAGCCGCGCTGGACCAAATCACAGCGCTGGCTGAACCGACGCGGGCCGCCGGGGCGCGCGCATATCACAAGATCGACCGCCCCTATCTAGGGGTGCCAAACCCTATTCTGAACACATTGACCCGAGAATGGCGCCAGAACCTAGATGCAAAAGGACGCACCGAGATTGCTGATTTTCTGTGGAAAACCAACATCTACGAGGGCAGACTCACCGCTGCCAAACTTCTGACCACAGCACGCATCCGACCGGATGATACCCAAGCCTGGCAACTTATACACGATTGGGCCCCGGAATTTGACAGTTGGGCCATCGCTGATCATGCATGCATGGCAGGACAAAAGCGATTGCTGCAAGATCCCGCCCGCCTAGATGCGATTGAAGCGTGGACATCCTCAGAGCATATGTGGACCCGTCGTGCGGCGCTTGTCATCACCCTGCCATGGACAAAACAAAACCATCCCAAGCCCAACGATTTGGACATCCGCGACCGCGTCCTTGGCTGGGCCGCCAGCTATGTCCCCGACCGCACATGGTTCATTCAAAAGGCAATTGCTTGGTGGGTCCGGGATTTGTCAAAACATGATGCTGCGCGTGCGCAGGCTTTCCTTGATACATATGGCGCAGAAATGAAGCCTTTCGCGCGCAAAGAAGCAGCGAAATATCTACGTTAACCGTCTGAAAAGACTGAAACTTCCGGCAACCCCGTCAAAGGCGCCCCTAAGATGCGCAAAGCGGGCAAAGACATGCGACTGCCCGCAGTCGGTGGTCCATCAATCGGAATCAAGGTCACTTGCACGGATTTTCCATTGGCCAAGTAAACCACACGCCCCGGTGTCTGGGTGCGCACCAGCGGGGTCTTCAACCAAAATCCGGGCTCAGTCGGCGATCCAAGCGAAGCGATCGTTCTGCCTAAAGACACCGCGCCACTCTCAGTTGGAAGGTCAGCTGCTTGTTGCCGTTCGGCTGGTGTTGTTGTGTCCAGTGTCTCGACTGTATTTGCCGATGGACTTGGCGCGGCCGCGCGGTTCGCCTGGCTGCGCGCTTTCGGGCGGACCAGGTCATTGTCGACGCTGGTCGGAACATCTTGGACTGGCGGCGTTTGCACACACGCAAGACAAAGTCCGCAAACGCTTAAAGCGAAAAAAACACGTATCATACCGCCAACTAATCACAGCGCCGCAGCGCCGACAATCGTGCAAATTCGCTTGCCGGGCTGGATCTGCAAAGATACGATCAAACCATGACAGTGCCTTTGATTGACCCTTTTCAACGCGCGATCACGTATCTGCGTGTCTCCGTAACGGATCGTTGCGATTTTCGATGTGTGTATTGCATGTCCGAAAATATGACGTTTCTGCCGAAGAAAGAGCTTCTGACGTTAGAGGAGTTGGACCGCATGTGTTCGTCCTTTATTCGCCTGGGCGTGAAGAAATTGCGCATTACCGGCGGAGAACCTTTGGTGCGCCGCAATATCATGAGCTTTTTCAAAGATATGGGACGTCATTTGGAAAGTGGTGCGTTAGAGGAATTGACGCTGACCACCAACGGATCTCAGCTAGAGAAATACGCCGCCGATCTTTATGCGATTGGCGTGCGCCGGGTAAATGTCTCACTTGACACTTTGGATGAGCAAAAATTTGCAGATATCACGCGTTGGGGACGTTTGCCGCAAGTTCTGCGCGGGATTGACGCGGCTTTGGCTGCGGGCTTGCGAGTCAAAATCAACGCGGTGGCCTTGAAAGATTTTAACGAAGACGAATTGCCCACCATCACCAATTGGTGCGCCGAACGCGGCATGGATTTGACCTGGATTGAAGTTATGCCCATGGGCGACATCGGCAACGAAAACCGTTTGGGCCAATACTGGTCGCTTAAAGACGTGCGCGAAGCTTATGACACTGCTTTTTCCGTGACCGATCTGGACGAACGCACGGGCGGACCCGCGCGCTATGTGCGACTTGAAGACACGGGTCAGAAAATCGGGTTCATCACGCCGCTCAGCCACAATTTCTGTGAAAGCTGCAATCGGGTGCGCATCACCTGCACAGGCGAGATTTATATGTGCCTGGGCCAGGAGGATATGGCAGATCTGCGCCCCGCGCTGCGCAATAATCCCAGTGATAACAAGCCTTTAGAAGACGCCATTTATGCCGCGATTGCGCTAAAGCCTAAAGGCCACGATTTTGATTATTCACGACAATCCTTGGATGGTCAAATGTCGCGCCACATGAGCCATACCGGCGGTTAACGGGCCAGTGCGTGCGACGCCGCTGATGCGGACTTATTTTGCGGCAACGCGGGTACTTTTTCCGATCCTTTCTGCAATTGAGCGGAGAAAATTGCGCAAAGCCGGTGTCGTTCCCGCGCGTCTTAGCGAAAAATCTGGGATTGCAACGCTGGCCCGGCCCCAGGGAGCGCTCATTTGGGTGCATGCGGCTTCGGTCGGAGAATCTCTGTCAGTCTTGGCATTGATCGCAAAGCTGGGAGAGAACCTGCCGCAAGCAAAGTTCTTAATTACTAGCGGAACGGCGACATCGGCGGCCATCTTAAGAGCACGACTTCCAGAACGCACGCACCACCAATTCGCGCCTTTAGATGCCCCTGGCCCGTTGCGGCGGTTCTTGGATCATTGGTCCCCAGATGCTGTTTTATTTGTCGAATCCGAGCTATGGCCGCGCATGCTATTTGATACCGCCCGCCGGGGCATTCCGATGGCGCTGATCAATGCACGGCTCTCGCAGCGTTCTGTTCAACGCTGGAAAAAACGTGGCACAACGGCGCGCGCGCTGATCTCAAGCTTTGCAGTAATCACGACACAAACTGCGCAAACCGCATCTGATCTGATTGCCCTTGGCGCAAATCAAGCACAGGTGCAAACGGGGCCAAACCTGAAAAGCTTGGCCGATCCGTTGCCCGTCGATACAGATCTGCTGAGCGATATGCAGCATACGCTACAGACCAGACCGGTTTGGATTGGTGCTTCGACACATCCTGGCGAAGAACAGATCATCCTAAAGGCACATGCCAAGCTTTTGAAATCCCATCCAGATCTTTGCCTTATCCTGGCGCCGCGGCATCCAGAGCGGGGCGATGAGGTTGCAGACCTGATATCACAGCAAGGATGGGCACCGCTGCGTCGCAGCCAGGGCGCGCGCCCAACTGAACAGGTTTTCTTGGCCGATACATTGGGGGAATTGGGCACTTGGTATGCGATAAGCCGCATCGTCTGCCTGGGCGGCGCGTTTCGCCCTCATGGCGGCCATAACCCAATTGAGCCGGCTCAAGCCGGGGCTGCTGTGATAACCGGGCCAGATGTTAAAAATTTTCAAGACATATTTGATCAGATGCATAAGGCTGGGGCGGCGTTTATCGTGCAGACCTCGGATCAACTTTCCAACGTCGTTGGCCGTTTTCTGAATCAACCAACCCGTTTAGACGCTGCCAGCCAAGCGGCAAAAACCTATGCCTCCGCCCAAGCCCATGGCTTGGATCAACTCGCCCAAAAAATCCAAAACGCATTGGACTTGCACGATGCCTGATCTGACCGATATCGACGTGATTGCCCCCAATTTCAAACGGCGCATGAGCGGCGTGACCTCGACTGTAATCCGTCTTGTGCCCTTGCAAGCGCGCCATATCAACATCGTGTCTTCTGGCCCGAAGTTGCCCCCAGATCTGCCACAAGTTCCAATGATGCAGCTGCTGCAATTGCCAAAGGATCGGCCCATCGTCTGGCACGCCCGACGGAATTCTGAAATGCTACCGGGCTTAATTTTGAAGCATGTGTTCCGCAAAAATCTGAAGCTGGTGTTCACCTCGGCGGCGCAACGGGATCATTCGACCTACACCAAGTGGTTGATTGGTCAGATGGATCATGTCATCGCCACGTCTGCGCGGGCCGCAGCATACCTTCAGGTACCTAACACCATTATCCATCACGGGATCGATACACAGACATTCCATCCCGTGGCGGACAAAGAAGCCTTGCGCGCCCAATTGAAATTGCCGCAAAACGGGCCTGTTATCGGCTGTTTTGGTCGCATTCGTCCGCAGAAAGGCTGCGATATCTTCGTAAACGCGATGATCCGTGTCTTGCGGGATATGCCGGAAGCGCATGCTGTTCTTATGGGCGGCGTGGGCGACAAATTTCAGGACTTCGCCAACGACCTGCAACACGACATCAAAATTGCCAATTTAAGCGACCGTTTCCGGATCCTACCA
>JBGCEM010000058.1:0-6902 GCA_045106335.1 Paracoccaceae bacterium
CCTGGTCGGCGGTCTCGATTTCCGCCAGAAGATCTTCCATGCGCTGGACAGCACCCCTAGGGCTGGCACTGTCCATTTCAGGCAGGAAAGCTGCAAAACTGTCAACGCCGATTTCCATGAGGTCTCCTGTCTTTATAAGAAAGCGGGCCATGTGTTCGTTTCCACTTGACCCAATTGGATCCGTATCAACTGCCCCGGTCGTGGCGCTTGGATCGTACGTTGCACAATTGACGGGCAAAGCCGCTTCGCATCCGACACTTCCATGCCGCCATACTTCGACGTCTATTTGTAACAGGTGCCATGGCTAATACGGTCGTGCGGACACAGCACAGCGGTTTTCTGACTGGCCTATTGTTCCTTAAGCATCTGGAAAATCTGTTCGCCTGTAAGTCATTCGTTCGTCCTTTGATTGGGGGGACACCTCAAAGAGTGATCGAAAAAACCCTGAGTTTCAACATATTGGCGGCCTATTTGAACGCGATTATTTTGAAACGGCAATAGCAGCATGAATTATGGGTAGCCAGCTTTCGATTTTGGTAAGGGGTCAATGCTTAAATCTACCACTTAGCAGCGTTTGCTGAGCCCTGTTTCCAAAAGAAATTCAAGTCTGGGTTTGGCTGAAATTTGCACGATCAAATTTCCCATGCAATTCGACGTGACCTACTCGTCAAAATACGCATTGTGCGTTGTAAAGATTGCATCAATTGTGGGGGTTAGACGGTCAAGATGTGTGCGCAAAACTTTGTCAGCGGTAGATCCATCGCCAGCGAAAAGTGCGTCTAACATCGATTTGTGGTCTTCATACAATACTTCCATGGCCTCTTTGCTGGTGAGGGCCAGCATACAAAGACGATCAACTTGCGCCTTGTTCTCGGCAATGATCTCAAAGGCAAAAGACTGTTTGGCGGATGTGCACAGTAGTTTGTGGAATTGATAGTCCAAATCATGAAACAGGGTGACATCACCCGCGGCAATTGCAACCGCTTGCTCACGCAGATTTGCCTTCAGCGCGGCATCAACCGAGGCATCTCGATCCAGTGCTGCTGCGCGGATCACTTCGAGCTCGACTGCAGCACGGACAAACCGGGCATTGGCAATCAATCGACGGGAAAACGGCCGGACAACCGTTGCACGTTGTGGGCGAACCAAAAGAAGATTTAGGCTGGCCAGCCGCGTAAACGCTTCCCTGACCGGCTGGCGGGAATAGCCGAATGACTTTGCAACATCGGTTTCGGAAATTTTTGTGCCAGGTAGCAATTCCAACCGTGTGATCTGTCCAAAGAGAGTGTCAAAAACAACATCACTGCTTGTTGTGCGTTCTAAAGTTCCGAGTGCTGTCATCTGTTCGTTTTCACCTTCGTTCGACGCATTGTGCCAGAGTTTCGCTGCAATTAGTAGTCTAAAGTCGGATACTAGGTGACTAATTATTGCTGATTTTAAACGATAAAAAATATAACTTTGAAAAATAGTCTAAAATAGATGTTGACTAGTATCCCAGTTTTTGCGTTGTTTGTTCCATGAGCGAAGGTGTAAGTGCCGCGCTTGTCAGGGGGGACGCAACGCGCATCCAAAAGTGGGTGACCGCTGATCTGACAGGGCGATTGCAACATCTTCGGCAACATAAACCTGGCCAGGAAAGGCCAGTCTAAATACGACGTGAACCTGATCTGGGAGGATAGAATGTTAAATTATTCACTGAAATCGATGGCTGTCGCAGCGGTTCTGCTGGGCAGTGCGACCACGGCTGTTGCCGACGTCACACTACGCGGCGCGAGCATGTTTGACGAAAAACACGCCTTCACACAAACCCTGCGCGAATTTGAACGCCTGGTCGCTGAAAACTACGATGGCGAGGTCGCATTTGACTTACGCTTGAACGGCGAACTGGGTGTCGAATCTGATTATGTCACATACCTCAACCAAGGTGTTGCGGTGGACTATACGATCCTTGCCCCCTCTAACATGGCGGTCTTTTCTGCATCCATCCCGCTTATGGATATGCCGTTCTTGTTCCGCGATCTGGAACACTGGAACGCTGTTTTGTCCTCGGATGCATTCGCCCCGCTGGAAGCTGATCTGCGCGAAGCAGCTGGCATTGTAATCGTTGGCTACCACGGTGGTGGTGTGCGCAACCTTGTTTCTGCTGAGCCAATCACAAGCATGGAAGAGCTGGCCGATCACCGCATGCGTGTCATGGGTGCCCCTATTCAAGCGCAAACTTTCAATGCCGTCGGTGCGGCGCCTGCTGCCATCGCTTACAACGAGGTTTACAATGCGATCCAGACCGGTGTGATTGCTGGCTTTGAGAACGAAGCAGCTTCTATCCAGAACCTCAAGTTCTACGAAGTTGCGCCGCATATTTCTCTGACACAGCATACCATAACTGTTCGCCCGATTGTTTTTTCTGCGAAAGTCTTTGACGCGCTGGATGCTGATCTTCAGGCAGCCATAATGGCGGCAGGTGCCGAGGCTGGGTCGTTTGGTCGTGCCTTGGAATCCGGTGCGGACGGTGAAATCCTTGCTGAAATGGAAGCGGCTGGACAGGTTGTGATCCATGAATTCGACGGTCGCGAGCAGATGCTTGAATTGGTTGGCCCTGTGCAAGACGCTTACGCTGCCGAATTGGGCGCGACTGATCTGCTCGAAAACGTGCGCGGCATGTGATCTTGCAGGTGACGGGCGGAGACGACATCTAAGACCGCCCGTCAACTCTTTTATCCGATACGGTAGCCCGTGTCACACCGCGAAATAGGGCAGATCATGTTTGGAAGATATCTCGATAAGTTCTGCACGGGGCTACGCATTTTGCTTGGTGTGCTGATGGGCGCGCTGGCAATTCCAGTCGCGATGCAGGTGATCTCGCGATACACTGGATTGATCCCCACATTTTTGTGGACTGAAGAACTTGCCACCTTTCTGTTTATTTGGATCGTCATGATCGGGTCTGTCGTTGCCGTTTGGGATGGCACCCATTTTGATGTTAGGATTACACGGGATGCGATCGGGCCGTTTGCGCGGTTTTTGCAGGACGGGGTTGTGCATCTTTCGATCATGATTTTTGGCGCCTTGTTCCTTTTCTACGGCATTGAATATGCGGAATTTGGCGGCAAACAGCGATCCGTCATGATGCGCGCCAATCTGATGATCACCCATATCTCTGTGCCGATTGCCGGAGGGCTTTGGCTTGTGATGTCAGGATACCGCCTGAGCGAAAAAGTTTCAGCGTATCGCAACCACGCGGGAACGCAGTCATGATCTTGGATACCGCCACAGCGGCTTTGATGTTGGTCGCAGGGTTTATGATCCTGATTTTCATCCGCATTCCGGTTGCATTTGCATTGGGTTTAGCGACCATTCCGGTGGTTTTGCTTGAACTGCGGCTGACACCTTTCATTGTGTTGGACCGGATGTTCCAATCCTATAACTCATTTATCTTGTTGGCCGTGCCGTTCTTTCTTTTGGCCGCCAACCTGATGAACTCTGGCAAGGTCACCGACCGTCTGATCGAATTGGCACGTGTGCTAACTGGCTGGATGCCAGGTGGTTTGGGTCACGTGAATGTGGCAGTGTCTATGCTGTTTGCCGGGATATCTGGATCTTCTACTGCTGACGCGGCCGGCATCGGGAAAATCCTGATCCCTGCGATGCAAAAAGAGGGGTATGACACCCGCTTTGCCGTCGCGATTACGGCCTGTTCGTCGGTAATGGGCGTGATTATTCCCCCATCCATCCTTATGATCGTTTGGGGCGGCGTCATGCAGGTTTCGGTTGGGGCGCTTTTCTTGGGCGGGGCGATCCCCGGCTTGATGATCGGACTGGCTTTGATGGCCACGGTCTATGGCTTTGCCAAAGCCCGCAATTACCCGGTAACGGCATCCCCAAACTGGGGTGAGTTTTGGGCCGCGTGGAAAGGCGCAGCCCTTGCCCTTCTGACACCGGTTTTTGTGATTGGCGGCATTGTCGGCGGGCTTGTGACGCCAACAGAAAGCGCCATCATCGCAGCAGGGTATGCGCTTATCTTGGGAATGTTTGTCTACAAGACAGTTACGCTAGGGGACTTGGGTGGCATTTTGTATGACACCGCGCGTTTTGCCGCGATTTCACTTTTCGCAATTGGCACGGCATCGGCATTCGGCTGGCTATTGTCATTCTATAACGCACCACGTTTGATCGTGAGTGTCCTGACAGCATGGGAATTCGGGGCCTTTGGAACGGCGCTTTTGATTGCGGCCTTGTTCCTGATATTTGGCCTCTTTATCGATGCGATCCCGACGATCATTATCTTGGGCACTGTCTTGATGCCTGTGGCGCAAGCCGGTGGGGTGGACCCAATCGCATTCGCTATCATCGGAATTGTGTCATTGGCGTTCGGGCTGGTCACGCCACCCTACGGATTGTGTTTGCTTATTTCCGCATCGATTGGCGGGCTCAACGTGGTGCAAGTGCTGCGCGAGGTCATCCTGATCTTGGCGCCAATGCTGGTCATCCTGATTTTGCTGGCCGCATTCCCCGAAATTATTCTTTGGCTCCCCAAAACTGTCATGCCAGGGGCATTCCAATAGCAGCGCGTCCAAATGGGACGCCAATACAAGCATAGCAACAGCGAAATGACCATTTCGCGACAGGAAGGATGAACATGAAACTAGCAGGGAAAACAGCCATCGTCACCGGCGCCGGACGTGATATCGGAGCAGCGGTCGCGATCAAGCTTGCTTCTGAAGGAGCCAATGTCGCTATTAACTATTTTTCAAGCTCTAAGGGGGCAGATGCGACAGTTGCGACAATTGAGGCCGCTGGCGGTAAAGCAATCGCGATGCAGGGTGATCTGAACAAGAAAGAAGACGTCGATGCTTTGGTATCCAAGACTGTCGAAGCCTTCGGCAGCGTCGATATCTTGGTGAATAACGCAGGTGGTCTGATCGCACGTAAGACGATTGCAGAGATGCCGGTTGAGCATTGGAACGCCGTCCTCAGTCTCAACCTGACCAGCACATTCTTGATGACGCAAGCGTGTTTAACCCAGATGAAATCCGGTGCAATCGTCAATTTGGCCAGCCAAGCTGGACGCGATGGCGGTGGTCCAGGCGCCGTGGCCTATGCGACTGCAAAAGGCGCGGTCATGACAATGACACGAGGATTGGCCAAAGAACTGGGCCCCGATATTCGTGTGAATGCACTGTGCCCCGGAATGATTGATACGGACTTTCATAACATCCACACCCCTGATGCAGGTCGTCGGGGGTTTGAGGCCAATGCACCACTAAAACGCCAGGGCCATGTCGATGATGCAGCCAACCTTGTCTTGTTCCTTGCCTGCGATGACAGCGCTTTTGTGACAGGGACCAATATTGATCTAAACGGCGGTATTTTGTTCTCATAGATGAGCAAAGTGTACTTATTTGTCTTACTTTCCGATCATAGAGTCCGGTAAAAATATCACGCGGCCGGTGCTTTCAGATCATCCCGAACTGACGGTCGCCGCATTTCCGTTCGCGGCTTCCGGGGCCATTGGTGCATTGCATGATCATCCGCATGAGCAATCAACCTATGTCGAAAGTGGGCGGTTCCGGTTCACGTTGGGCGACAAGGAACAGGAATTCGGCCCCGGCGACAGCATAGTGATCCCGTCGGGCCAAACCCACATGGCTGCGCTTGTCTGGTGCCCGGATCGCGCCAGAAATTGACGCCAGCTATAGCGTTTCTGATTTTACCTGAGGCATCTAGTATCGCTAAACGCGCTGAATTATTCGATTTCAGGGAGTGTTAGACGACTCAGGTTAGTCGAAACTGCTTTAATCTCGTCAAAACAACCCACACCGTTTAATGGTTTTTGAGGTTTGTGAATTTTTCGGTGGCGGGGGCGTCTTATGGATCCATTTAGTGGGATATTTCTGCCCTTGGCCGTTGTGATGATCATGTTCAGTCTTGGTCTTGAACTCAGGCCGTCCGATTTTCGGCGCATTGTGGAACGCCCACGGGCGTTTTGCATTGGCGCGCTGAACCAGATCGTCCTTCTTCCAGTGATCGCTTATATTGTTATCTTAATATTTGGCTTCGAAGCTGAGACAGCCGTTGGGATTATGATCCTAGCCGCATGCCCAGGAGGGGCAGCAAGCAACATTATCACCAGGCTTGCAAATTGGGATGTCGCATTGTCGGTGACATTGACCGCGACATTCAGTTTGACCTGCGTCATCTCAATCCCCGTCATTCTGGATTTTGCCGTTGGCCATTTCATAGGCACAGTCGCGCCAGAAGTGGATATCGGATTAACAGCAATCACAGCTTTCTTGCTAACGGCCCTTCCAATTTCTTTGGGCATTACATTGCGCGCCGCCGCACCAAAAGCGATCGCTGCGATTTCGCCAGTATTAGCAAAGGCGGCAATTGTGCTGTTTATCGCGGTGATTGCAGGTGCGATCAGCTCAAACTGGCAGGTCGTGTCAGACAACATCGTGCGGCTTGGACTTGGGTTGGCTACCTTGGTTGTGGCACTTTCGTTGATTGGCTTTGTTGTGTCACGTTGGCTTGGAGCGTCTGACCCAGAGGCAAAGACCATTTCAATAGAAACCGGAGTGCAAAACGGTGCGCTCGCGCTCGCCGTCGCAGCCCTGCTGATTGGGAAGGAGCCAACCTTCAACGCCTATGCAATTCCGGCCGCGCTCTACAGTGTCGTCTGGCTCAGCGCGGCGCTGCCGGGGTTCTTGCTACTTGCAAGGTTTTCCTGATGTGACCTGTGCCGGGCTGTTTCGCGCCTTCATGGTAATCATCCGCCGAGGGCCGTCTTTTTGATTGATTTGGAATTTTGTAGCCGTTGCAGTTATGAGCAACAGCAAATCCAAACCCCGTATGGAAGTTGTGTCGGACGCCAAAAAGCAGGCGCGTCGGCACTGGTCAGATGA
>JBGCEM010000059.1:0-2959 GCA_045106335.1 Paracoccaceae bacterium
AAACGAGCCTGCTATATTGAACAGCCCAATCAACGCCAGCGACCACCCCCCCACAATGATCGGCAAACCAAGGTCAGCAATATAAGCTGGCAGATGTGTTCCAATGAATGCGACATGAAAGCCGCAAACGAAGAAACCAAAGAACAGGCACAAATAGCTCCGATCGCTAAACGCGGCCTTTATTGCTTTGCCAAAGGCATCCGCGCCTTGCGAAGAAGCTGTCGGCACGGACACACGCGCCACAAAAATTAAGAATGGCAGAATCGCAATAAAGCTGAGGCTGATGAGAACAATCGTCTGCTGCCACCCAAAATAGCCGATCATCGCGGACGTGGCCGGCGCCGCGGCGAACATCCCGAAGGACGCAGCAGCCGTACCAAGTCCCATCACAAAACTGCGCTGCTTTGCTGTCACAACTTTGCTTAGTGCGGCGATAACCACTGGGAAAGAACAAGCGCCGGTTCCAATTCCAACAATCACGCCAGAAAATACAAAGACCTCCGGGTTCATCACCGAACCCCTGAGAAAAAACCCAAGTGCGGCACATATCGCACCGAACGCTAGAACACGTGCCGTCCCGTAACGATCCGCAGCCATGCCCGCGAAAGGCTGTGTGACCCCCCATGCCAAAGCCTGAATTGCGACGGATAAGGAAAAAATTTCACGCGCCCAGCCAAGATCAGCAGACATAGGACGCAGAAAGACCCCAAACGTCGCAGAAAACCCAAAACCGAGGAAGGCGATGATACACCCCGCAAGAATGGCTGCGTTTACAGTCGATTTAGAAAGCGCCGAATTGTCGTTCATCTGCTCTCGCCAAACGTAAAAACAGGGGTGGTTGACCTTCAGGCACTTGTTGCCTGAAAACAAGGTGCATTTGCGAGATATCGACCCTCAGGATAATCTAATCTAGAGTGGCGAAAATGTGTGGCTATCGAATTTGATGGATACTTCCAATTCTTGCCTGTGTCGTCAAAAAACCGCC
Source organism: Paracoccaceae bacterium (assembly GCA_045106335.1). GTDB lineage: Bacteria > Pseudomonadota > Alphaproteobacteria > Rhodobacterales > Rhodobacteraceae > Aliishimia. The sequence continues at coordinate 986 of JBGCEM010000059.1, forward strand.
GTTCAGCCTAAGTGCAGTATGTGTAACTCTTAGCTTGATGTAGCCATTCGCTGCGCGCAGGCCTGCCCCGACCTTTGGAGCAGTCTTTCCTAAGCTTAGCTACTGCAAACCCATCTAATAGATCACGCGTGAGGAGCGCCGACAGTTTTCGTAGGACGATAAAACCTTGACGGCGGATATATCACGTTGCCAATGTATTATATGTTCCCATCAAACGTTAGGACTGAAGCAGTGACGGAGTTCATGCTGGTCGCCTACACTGGTGCCTACATTCAGACGTCGGCACCGCCTACAAATCAACGTGTCACGACGAATGCAGCACGGCCTTGGCCGAACAGCGATATCTGGGATGCGGTTTGGGTCAACGGGGTGATGCAGACGCAAATGCAATCAACCAAACTTGGCCAGATTGGCTATTCAATTGCGGCCAGAAAAGGGGAGGGCTTTGAGCAATGAACTCTTCCGTGTTAGGGCGTTTTGAAAAGCTGCAACCGCTGCTTAAGGGCCGCATGCGTGTGTGGGCGCTCGGCTTTTCGGTGGCAGCGTTTTGTTTTACCTCAGGTCCTGCTAGTTCTTGCGCCTTTGACATGGTCAAACCGGCACGGACGACAATCGACTGGATTGTTAACTCAGAGATCTTGGTATTAGCCCGTCCCAGCGTTGAAAACCCCTTCGCCTTCAATGTGACCCGTGTCCTGACTGGCGTCGATGAAGGGCCGCCCATTGACCAGCTTGTGGACAGTTCCAGCCGCCGAATACTGTCAGCGCGCCCCTCGGACGCTGTTTTGTTCGCATACAGTTTCGATCAAGGATGGCGGCGTGTCGCTCATGTTGATGCGAGCTTTCGCGACATTCTGCAAACCGTATTGGATCACCGCCTCGCTTGGCAAAACAGCATGCCGCAAAGCCGCTTGAACTTCATTACCAGTTTGCAAGGCAGTTCCGCGCCGGCGCATAGATCTATCGTCATCGGCGAGTTGGACCAAGTGCCATATGCAGTGTTGCGCACGTTGGATATACGCATTTCGGACCAGATGTTGTTACAAGACCTTTGGTCCAGAACAGGATACCCATATCAGGCTATTCGCGCGTTGCTTCTGGGGCTCTCCGGAACGCCTGCTGCACGGGGTGAAATACACGACTACATCAATCGGGTGACGGATTGGGGTTGGGCCAACAACTTAGGCGCTTTCGCTGCGGCCTTCATAGAGCTTGAAGGTGCATCTGGCGTCGAACATCTTGCGAATACCATGCTCCTTGACCCCAACCAGCCGCTGGACAAGCTCGAACAGATAGTTATGGCCATGTCTGTTCATCATGGCATCGCTGATCGACAACTCAAGACAAGCATTCAGGAAACCATCGATACATTAGTTACCCAGCGCCCCGATGCTGGCGCAATCGTAGCACGGCAATTCTCTCTCCGTTCTGACTGGTCACAAACGACTGTTCTGGAACCATTGGTGCGCGAACGTTCTGTTGCCCTGAGTGATCTATTGACCATTTCGGTGTACATGGCACGTGCACGTGAAGTCGGCGCAAAAGCAGCTGGAGTTGTATATGAATAACTGGCTCAAAGCGGATGGCGAGGCAAAGCAATTCCAGCAAAAATTAGAAGATCCATTACGGCGCAGTCTTATGACAGCTCTTCCAATTCTACCTCTTCTGGGAAGCAGCGCTTTGGCGGAAGAAGTCATTGACCTCAACTGGGCTGATTTGTTGCCTGATGGCGAAACAGCGATACCAAACGGATTGCGCGGTCTGATCGAGCATGACGATGCGCCGTTGCTTAGCCAGCAGCCTTCATCGAGTGATGTCAGAGCGGATTGGAACGGAAAAATCGTTCGGCTTCCCGGCTTTATTGTCCCTATTGATTACAGCGGAACCGGTGTGGTCGCCTTCATCCTTGTTCCTTTCGTTGGGGCTTGTGTGCATGTTCCTCCACCGCCAGCCAATCAACTGGTTTTTGTGACA
>JBGCEM010000060.1:0-13816 GCA_045106335.1 Paracoccaceae bacterium
TCGATGATGTCAAAGCCAAGGCCTTGGACGGCCGTGGGCGCATTGCCTGCAGTGACGCGGGCACGCAGAACCGTCATCGCCTGCTCACCACCGCCGCCAGCAACGGGCATATCGGTCCAACCGATGCCCTGTGCTTCAAGATCACCTTTCAGGACATTCAACGCAGCCGCTTCGCCGCCAGATGTCCACCAGTGCAGAACCTCAACACCACTATGACCATCTGCAACCGCAGATCCTGCCGTGACAGTTAGCGCAAGTGCTATCGCCGTTTTGGTTTTCAAAAAAGAACGCATGGTATCCTCCCATTTTGCGTGTCGTTTCTCGACGCTTGTCTTAGACGTCGCTTTCAACCCATGGTGTCCGGCTGCGCCCGATGCGCATTACCAGTGATTTCACCTCAAGGAATTCTTCAAATCCGTAAGAGCCAATTTCACGGCCTTGCCCTGATTGTTTGACACCGCCAAAGGCAAGTTCTGGGAACCCATCCATCCATGTATTCGTCCAAATTGTCCCTGCCTGGGCGCGCCGGGCGAACTCCATACATGTGTGGACGTTCTCGCTCCAGATTCCTGCTGACAGCCCGTAGTCACTGTCATTCACCAGCGCGATCGCCTCATCCAGCGTGCGGTAAGTCAGGACGACCAACACAGGGCCAAAGACCTCTTCGCGCGCAATCGCCATATCCGGGGTGACGTTGGAAATGACCGTGGGTTGATAGAATTGCGCGCTTAGCCCATCCACCGCCAGCGCATCACCGCCCAGTTCAAGCGTCGCCCCCTGCGCCACAGCATCTTGCACACAAGAGTCGATTTTGATGTTATGTGCGCTGGTGACAATGGCCCCCACTTGCGTGTCTGGATCAAGAGGATCACCGAATTTCACTTTACGAGACAATGCGACGACACGCGCGACGAAGTCCTCTGCGATATCTTCATGTACGATAATTCGGCTAGACGAATTGCAGCACTGGCCGACATTGAAATAGACGCCAAACGTTACCGCATCTGCGGCACTATCAAGGTCGGCGTCAGGGCAAATGACCTGCGGGTTTTTACCGCCAAGTTCCAACGCGACCTTCTTAAGAGTGCCGGAGGATGCCTGGGTAATCAGCTTGCCCACAGCAGTCGAACCCGTGAACGTGACCATATCCACGTCTTTGTGGGTCGACATCAAACTGCCGACGGGTTGGCCGTGGCCAAGGACGATATTACACACGCCGGCTGGCAAGCCAGCCTCATTGAGCAACTCGCCCATCATCACAGTTGAGGACGGCGTCATTTCCGACGGTTTGACCACAACTGTGCAACCCGCCGCCAACGCAAAAGGCAATTTCTGGGACAAGATCCAAAACGGGAAGTTCCACGGTGTGATGATAGACACAACACCAATCGGGTCTTTAACTACGACGCCCAGAATGTCTTCGCCCAGTGTGTTGTGACTGTCACCGTGGGTCGTGCGCGCCAAAGATGCCGCATACCGCCAAAGGTCCGCAGCACCGCTGACTTCGCCGCGCGATTGGCTAATCGGTTTGCCGCTTTCCAGCGTTTCTTGAACCGCGATCCTCTCGACATTTGCCTCAATCAAACCGGCAACTTTCAAGAGAACTGCAGCGCGGTCTTTTCCGGAAGTCCGGCTCCAGACACCACTGTCAAACGCACCGCGTGCTGCAGCGATGGCACGTTCGGTGACGGTTTCGTCCCCTTTCGCAGAGACGCTGACCACACTATCGTGGGAGGGCGATACGCGTTCAAACGTCTCTGCGGATGCGACCCATTCCCCGGCAATAAGATGTCGGCCCCTGAACGGGGCGGGGAGGTCGTAATCAATGGCTGTGTTGATCGTAAGATCTTTCATGAGTTCAATTTCCGCTGAAGTTCGGGGAACGTTTGTCAAAGAATGCCCGCACGCCTTCATCACGGTCAGCGCTAGACGCGGCCGCGGCACTTGCAAGCGCTTCGATGGCAGCAGAGCGGTCTTCGCCGACAGCCCCATGGATCATAGCTTTGGCCAATTCATTGGCGCGTGGCGAAACATCAGCCAGCGTCCCAGCGATGTCTTTGGCACAGGCCAGCGCGTCATCGGCAACGTCCGCCACAAAGCCAAGCCCACGCGCGCGATCTGCATCAATGCGCCGTGCGAACAGCGCCATTTCTTTGACCACCGGTTCAGCCAAAAGGCGCGTCAGCCGCTGCGTGCCAGACCAGCCCGGCACAATGCCGACTTTAGCTTCTGGCAAAGCCAGCGTAGCCTGCGGCGTCATTACGCGAATGTCGCAACATGCGGCCAATTCGAGTCCCCCCCCGAAAGCATGACCGTTCAGCGCACCGATGGTTGGTTTGCTCAGACGTGCCAAACGATCGAAAATCCGGTGGCCCTCACGGACCCAATTGCGGGCAAACTCTGCGGGCGACAGCAGGCCCCATTCCGCAATATCAGCACCACAACAAAACGCCTTGGTCCCTGCCCCTGTGACAATCACGCAGCGCACATCCGCAACACGGTCCAGCTCAGTCAGATACCCGTCCAACGCGGACAGCATGTCCGTCGTCAGGGCATTCAGTTTTGAGTCATTGCGCAGTGTCAGTGTGGCCACGCTGTTTTCAAATGTGCAGGTAATCGTGTTCATAGCACCAACCCGATGGGAGCTTTGGACAGCAGGGATTTCGGCATCACGGTCGCAGTCTCGGCGACTTGGATGCGACCTTCAGACGGCCCAACAATGTGCTTTTGCGGGTCAACGCCCGGCATGATCTCGGTTGCCACCAATCCAGTTTTTGTCAGGCGGATCACGCAACGCTCCGTGACATAAAGGACATTTTGCCCCTGCTCTAGGGCGCGTCGGCCTGAAAAGGTGACGTGTTCGACCTTGTCCACCATCTTGGTGAACTTGCCAGGGGCCACGATGTCGATCCCGTCTTCTGTCAGATTGATCTGGGCGCCTGCCTCAAACCAGCCAGAAAACACAATGTTCTTGGCGCGCGCTGTGATATCGACGAACCCGCCACAGCCTGCGGTCAGATAGGGTTTCTTACCAAGCTTCGAAACGTTGACATTGCCGTGAATGTCGACCTCAAGGAACGACAGGAAAGAAACATCAAAGCCACCGCCCTGAAAGTAGATAAACTGTTGCGGCGCGGGTACGAACGCATCCGCATTCGACGCACACCCGAATGCGAACCCCGTCAGGGGCACACCACCAACAGCGCCCTGTTCAATCGCCCAAGTCACAGCATCCGTGTGGCCCTCTTCCAGTAAAATACGCGGGATCATCGCACTGATCCCAAAGCCCAGATTGGCGGTCATCCCTTTGCGCAGCTCCCCTGCGGCACGGCGCGCGATGACCTTCTCAATGCTATGTTCCGCCAAAGAAAAGCTTCCCCAAGGTCGCATCACTTCGCCCGAAATTGCAGGATCATAAAGCGTTTGGGTCGTCTGTTTCTGATCGGCATCAATCACGACGCAATCGACAAGATGTCCGGGCACACGGACCTCATGGGGGCGTAGGCTGCCTTTGGCCGTGACCCGCTTAACCTGCGCGATCACCAGCCCGCCATTGTTGCGCACACAAATTGCTTGCTCAAGGCCACCCAGATAAGCGCCTTCATGTTCGTATGTCAGATTGCCGTTTTCATCAGCCGTCGTGGCGCGGATGATTGCGACATTTGGGGTGATATTAGGAAAATGCAGCCAAGTTTCGCCGCCAAATTCAGTACGCGAAACGATGGGCGCAGCGGCACCCATATTGTTCATCGCACACCCTTGCAAAATCGGATCAACAAATGTGTCAAGGCCAACTTTGGTCAGCACACCGGGGCGAAAAGCAGCCGCCTCACGGTGCATATCGAACATAATGCCGGAAGGCACATTGTAAGCCGCGACGCGGTCCTCAACGATCATTTTCCAGATGTCTGGCATAGCAACATTAGACGGGCCAGATGGATAGGATCCCGCCAGCACGCGGCTCAGCAAGCCATCCTTTGCGATATGATCCATGCCTTTGACGCCATAAACGTCACCAGCTGCAATGGGGTGCAAAGATGTGATGTCGCGGGGGTGACCCTCTTGGGTAAAACGCTCGCCAATCGCCTTAAGCACTGCATCCGGGCACCCAAGGGTCGAAGACGAGCTAACAGACACGACGGCACCGTCCTGAATACGGCTGACGGCCTCACTGGCTTGTACAATTTTGGTCACGCTATTTTCCCCTTCGATCCATTCCAAAGCGATCTTTATTGGAACGTTCCATAAATCTAATGGAACGTTCCAATAACCGCAAGTAAAATTTGCGCCTAGGGGTGTTTGGGTTTGAAATTGAAAGGTATTTTAACTTATTTGGCTTTGTAGATTTCCAATGGAAAGCCGACGGGATCCGCAAAGACCGCAAGCTACAATCCTATGGTTTCGACGATTCGAACCGGTCGATGGCGACGCCCTCACAGGTCAGTTAGCCTTCACATGAAGGTAGACAAAAACCTCATTCCGTACCCAAGTTCGCGCAAGAGCGCTGCCCGCTTAGAGCATGTCGCGTTCATATCCAACTGCTAAACCACCCGTAGAAAACGCACATCCGAAGACTAGAAAAATTCGATCTATAGCAGACAGTTCTTTTGACGAATTTAGGTTCGTGCTTGATTAAATAAAATGGAAAGCAAGTTGAAACGCTTACGACCCGTAGCTTGAGCATATCGAAAGCGGGAAATGGGAACTATCAAAAGGAAATGTCATGCGCCGAATTGCGTCGGCTTTGGTTGTTGTATCATTTTCACTTATTGGATGCACTGACGCTCCTACGAACGAAAATGCTCCAACGAACGAAAATAAAGTCATCACCAAACAAATTCCTAAACAGCACTTTTCTGAAGCGAAAGCTGCTGCTGATATGTGTGCCAATCATGCGCCTGACTGGAACGCAACAAGAGCCGCATTTAAATCGGCCGGGTATTCAAAAACCACCAGTGGACGACTTAGTTCCATTGCAAAGTCGCAAAGAGCCACAATTCTTGAAACTCCAAATTCAGACGTTGTTGTCTTGATAGGCTCTGAAGGTGGTGATGGTGCTTGTATTGTTGGATATCCGGACATGACGGCGCAGCAAAGTTATGAGCTGGGCCAACGTTGGGCCAGCAAGTTCAGCGCAAACGTCTTTGGTGAGGGCGATCCAAGCCGTTCAGGGCGCGTTGTGCAAACATGGCGAGGGTCTGTGAAAAATCACTTTGTTCGTGCAACTGCTTATAATTCTTGGGAAATATTGAAGCCTTCCGGCGCATCTGCACGATTGTTATTCATCGAACGTTAGGATCCGCCATAGGTTTAGGCACGCTTATTTTGTGCAGTAAACTTTTATATTCGCTGTAACCGGCTTGGGTGGCGGGCGCTTTGAGCCATGGGCAGGACGCGCATTCCGGGCCTTGAATAGACCCTTTATTGGAATGTCAGGTTCGGTCGGGACGCCTCTTAGTTTCAAACGCTCTCGATCGTGACACAACCCTGCTCGGGATTGACCGAAACAGTCTCACCGGTTGTGATAAGCGTCGTCACATCGCCGTCTTCAAACCTGTCACACATTGCCATGTTCGCCAGTGCTGCACCTTGGGCAAGAATAGTATTGGCTGCGTTGAATAAGATGGCTTTTGGTGCAATGCCGCGCGATACCATTTCGTGCAGCATCCAAGCCGTTGCAACGCCGCCTTTGGCAGTGTTCAGCACAAGAATGACGTCTTTGTAGCTGTGTCCATAAAGTTTGTGTTGAGGGCGCGAAAATACCCCTTTGATGCGATCAAGATCGTATCTTGCGGAAAAGTTGTCATCCGCGACCAAGGCCATGCCGCTGACCGTCGGGCCAATACCCACGTGACATTTCAAAACACGCTGCATTACACAATAATCCCTTTTTCCGCCGACGCGATGCATTCTTCCATAGAAGCGAGCGCCGGAAGATAGCCATACCCGCCTAAAATGTTCACGATCTTGGTGGAATTGCTGAGCAGCCGTTTCCATCCGTTCGCCTCGCCGATTTCGCGGGCATATTGTTGATAAAAACACGTGCCTTGCAGCACTTTCCCGCCAAATTCCTCGATGTCAGCATTATACTTCAACCGTTGCGCATCGGCATAAACGCTTGGTGCCGTGCACACGATCAGCGATGTTGTCTGCGCGATTTTGCGTCCTCTACATAGGTCTGCCACTTGCTGCATTTCGACAAGGCTCAACTGGGGGGCGGCAAAGACCACCACATCGACCGCTTCGCCCTTTGCCCCAAAGGGTTGGCGCAGCGCCGCAAGGTCGTCAGATGTCACGTTGCGCGGGGTCAGGTTTTGCCCGGATACATCATCCAGCGACCGACATTCCGGGGTGACACCCACGATATGAAACAGTGGAGTTGAGCCATAGCTCGCCATGGCAGCACCCATATGCTTAATTTCGTCAGACGTGGGGCGCGTCTCGATACCCTCGACCACGGGCACCTCCCAATAGCTGCCTGCCATCCGACCAATGGTGGCCCCAAGTACACCCCAGTCGGTAAGGCCTTCGGGTTGTGTGCGCACTACAAACCGTTGGGTGGCCTGACGATGTTGATCCAGGTGCAATCCATAGCGCGGGGTCCGGCCTGTAATGCCAGCTGCCAAAGCAGACGGTCCGCCTTCAAAATTTGACCGCGCACCGCAAACCGAGTTGGAATAAATCACAACCCCGGTGTCGCCATATGCAACATGATCCCCCAACACGGGTGGCATGATCGTTTGATAATTGATGCACGTATCCGTCATCATAATGCCCATCTTTAGGCAGGCAGAAATGAAGCGCCGTTCCAGATCGGCCATCGCTTCTGTTTGCCCAAGCGGGTCGTAATAAGACAAATCCACGCCCCTGGGGTCCGTGATCATCGGTATATCGACCTTGGCCCCTGTGGCTGCAATGTCTTCGACAAATCTGACACCCGCCTCACCAAGAGATTCAGGGTCGGCCATCATGTGCGACTGGCTGACCTTTACCATATCCTCGGCATCAAACATGCGGCCAACTTGCAATTGATGTTCAATCGCCCATTTTTTCGCCGGCCCCATCTGCCCGGCACGCATTGCGGTTTCTTGTTCACTGAGTTTCAAGGTTATATCCCCTCTTTGGTCGCACGTGACTGGCCTGGCACGTCACGTCATCCCCAGGGCCCGTGTTCCTTAGTTTAATCACCTGTCCTCTGAAAGGTCTAAGGATTAATCCGCAGCCCCTTGTCACCGGATAACCGCGCCGGGATTCATGATGTCGTTGGGGTCAAGCGCTGCCTTAATCTGTCTCAAAGCGCCTTGACGCGCGGCGCTGGCGTAGTGTTCTAAATCCTGTGTCTTTAACCGGCCGATCCCGTGTTCGGCACTGATCGAACCCCCATGCGCATGGGTGACGTCGTTGATAGCTGTCCGAACCTTGTCGATAATCAAGGGGTTGTCTGCCACGAATGCGGCCTTGCTGATACCTTTGGGTGGGAACACGTTATGATGGATATTGCCGTCACCCATATGGCCATAGCTGTTGATGCGAACCTTAGGATGGATCCCTTTGATGGCTTTCAAAGTGTCTACGATGAAGCTGTCTACTTGGCCCAATGCGACCGACGTATCGCTGTTACAGAACGCGCCTTCCATCCGATTTGCCGCGGGTGTGTTTTCGCGAAGATCCCACAGCGCTTGTCTTTGAGCAGCAGACTGCGCGATCACCGCGTCATGGATCAAACCCGCCTCAAAGCAAGTCGCAAGCGCGGCTTCCATCCGCCCCCCCAATCCAACTGGGCCCGTGACCTCAAGCAGCAAAGCCCATGCGGGGGTCTGCTCAAACGGATTGCGCAAATCTGGAAACTTTGAGGCGACCAGTTCAATACCAAGCCCGCTCATCAACTCAAGACCAGATATGCTGTCGCCCAAATGCCCCCGCAAGGCTTTGTACACAGCCAAGCCGTCACAGGGCGCGCGGATCGCAAGGAAAGCCGTTCCCGTTTCGGGGTCCTTTGGCATCAGCTTCAGCGTCGCGGCGGTAATGATCCCCAATGTCCCTTCGCTGCCAATCAACAGATGGCGCAGATCAAAGCCGGTGTTGTTTTTGCGCAGGGGACTTAGCTCTTGCAAGAGTGTGCCATCGGGCAAGACTGCCTCGATGCCAAGGCATCGATCGCGCGCGTTGCCGTACCTGAGCACCTGAATGCCGCCTGCATTCGTAGCAAGGTTTCCACCGATGCAACAACTGCCCTTCGAGGCCATGCCCAGTGGAAAAATCATATCGTGTTGAAGTGCGGCGTTGTGGATATTTTCAAGGATGCATCCCGCTTCAACCACCATAACGCCTTCATCAATGTGTATCTCGCGCACAGCATTCAACCGTTCCAACGACAAAATCAGGGCGTTTTCGCTATGGATCGACAGCTGGCCTGCAACGACGCCGGTGCCGCCACTATATGGCACAATGCCAATACGCGCGGCGTTACAAAGCTTGACGATGTCAGCAACGTCTTCAGGCGTGCTTGGCATCACGATCAGGCACCCCTGCCCCACAAAACGTCCGCGCGGGTCCTCGAAGTATTTAGGCGCCTTGTCAGGATCTTTCCAACCAGACGCCCCAACGATTTCTTTGAGCTTTTCCAAGACCAATGGATCTGGCGGGTTGAATGTCTTTTCGGTCATCGCGACGCTCCTGCATCCAAGACAGTCTCTTACCAAGGCCATCATGGCAAGATGGCGTCGCAACAAAGTTGGCGGCGACAGCGCGTTGGACTGACCGCAAAAAGTAAGCAAACCTAACCGTAAAGGAAAGAAAATCTGGGATTTATAAACTTAGTCTATCAAGTATAAAGGACGCATCTGGTTTGCATTTCAGAAAGAGCCGCGTTGATATGTCCCTGGGAACGTTGAAAGTCACGATCGAACGGGGCCCGGGTTCAGGGGCCGCACAACAGATGTTTGACGTGCCCGCCTATGACAACCAGACCGTCCTTGACGTCGTATCATGGGTTCAGCAGAACGCCGATCCGACCCTAAGCTATCGGTTTGCATGCCGCGTTGGGATGTGCGGCAGCTGCGCAATGATGGTCAACGGTGTGCCGCGCTGGACCTGCCGGACGCATATCTCAAAAGTGGTGGACGCGGGAGCAATCACCATCGCACCTTTGCGCAACCTGCCCATCATCAAAGACCTTGTCGTCGACATGGACCCGTTCTTTGACAAATGGGTCGCCGCCGAAGGGGTGCATCACGCAACCCTGACCCGCGATGATCCGATTGAACCTTTGGGCGAGGATCTGCCCGACCAGAGTGCTGCAGATTTCGGGCGCGAGTGTATCAATTGCTCTATCTGTTATGCGGCCTGTGACACAGTTGCGGGAAATGACGACTACCTTGGCCCTGCGGCACTTCAACGGGCGTGGAACTTGTTGAACGATGCCAAAGACGAAGGCCGCGCCGCCATTCTGGACGCGGTGTCCGGGTCGGGTGGCTGTCACAACTGCCACTCAATGGGATCCTGCACGACATATTGCCCAAACGAATTAGACCCGATGACAGCGATAGCGGGGCTTAAACGCGAAACCGCCAAGTCATTCTTCAAAAGGGGCCGCTGATGCTGAACCTGCGCCTTTATATGCTGCAACGGATCACCGCACTGTTGATGGCGCCCCTGGTGTTAGGGCATTTGGCGGTGATGATCTACGCGATCCAGGGCGGGCTGTCTGCAGCCGAGATTCTGGGCCGCACCCAAGGGTCGCTCTTTTGGTTCTTGTTCTACGGAACATTTGTCGTGGCCGTCGCAATTCACGGCGCTATCGGCTTGCGCACCATCGCGTTTGAATGGGCTGGCCTAAAAGGCACTTCCCTGACTGCTTTTATGTGGATCACAGGTCTGGCCCTTTTCGCGCTGGGTGCACGCGCCGTTTGGGCCGTTACGTTCTCATGACTGCGCGTGCCTATACATCCCGCGCGCATCCGCTATGGGTGGCCTATATCCTGCACCGCCTGTCAGGGCTGGCGCTTGCGTTGTTCCTGCCGCTGCACTTTTTGCTGTTGGGCCAGGCCCTGCACGGAGAGGCGGCGTTGGATCGCGGTTTGCAGGTCTCTGAGATGTTCGCGGTGAAGCTTGCCGAGTACGGATTGGTGTTCTTGCTTGCCGTCCATATGTTCGGGGGCTTGCGTCTGATGGCGATGGAGTGGCTGCCTTGGTCGCCGTCTCAAAAGACGCTGGCAGCAGCGGCGACAGCTGTATCCTTCCTTATCGCAACTCTCTTTTTCCTAAAGGCGATTTAACATGCGCATCTCTGATATTGAACGCCATGACACCGATATCCTGATCCTTGGTACAGGCGGCGCGGGCATGTTCGCAGCGCTTCACGCACAGCAAACCGCGCCGACGGGCACCAAGATTACAATCGCTGTCAAGGGGCTTATCGGGAAATGTGGCTGCACACGGATGGTGCAAGGCGGCTACAACGTGGCCCTTGGTGGTGGCGATACGGTCGAACGGCATTTCATGGACACGATCGAAGGTGGCAAATGGCTGCCCGACCAAGATATGGCGTGGCGGCTGTGTGAACAGGCCGTGGTGCGTATCCGCGAATTGGAAAACGAGATCGGCTGCTTCTTTGACCGCAATCCAGACGGTTCTTTGCACCAGAAAGCTTTTGCTGGACAGACCGCAGACCGCACCGTGCACAAAGGCGACCTGACAGGCATCGAGATCATCAATCGCTTGATGGAAAAGGTACTGGCAAGCGGTGTTGAGAAACTGCAAGAACACCGTGCCGTTGGGCTGATCCCCACCAAAGACGGCCGCGCCCTTGCGGGGGTTTTGATGATCGACATGCGCACGGGCAAGTTCCGTCTGGTCCGCGCCAAATGCGTGATGATGGGTACGGGCGGCGGACCGACCATGTACAAATACCATACACCATCTGGGGACAAAACGATGGACGGGCTGGCAATGGCGCTGCGGGCGGGCCTGAAACTGCGGGACATGGAAATGGTGCAGTTTCACCCAACTGGCCTGTTGGCAGGCGATCACACCCGCATGACCGGCACGGTGCTTGAGGAAGGTTTGCGCGGCGCAGGGGGACAATTGATCAGCCACGCAGGCAATCGGTTCATGTTCGACTATGACGGCAAAGGCGAGCGCGCCACGCGCGACGTGGTCAGCCGTGGCATCTATGCTGAGATGCGCAAGAACAACAATCCAGAGCAAGAGGGTGTGTTCATCGCAATGTCCCACCTTGGCCCCGACACCGTGCGGGCGAAATTTCCGGGCATGGTGAAACGCTGTGCGGATAGTGGCTTTGATCTGGCATCCGATCCGGTCGAAGTCGTGCCAACAGCGCATTACTTTATGGGCGGTGTCGTTGTTGACATCAACACCCGCACAGCAATGGAAGGTCTGTATGTTGCTGGCGAAGACGCCGGGGGGGCACACGGGTCCAACCGTTTGGGCGGCAACGGCGTGGCCAATTCCACTGTCTATGGTGGGATCGCGGGCGATACGATGGGCGCGGATGTGGCAGGCATGTCCTTGCGGGATCCCGACGAAGATGTGCTGGCTGCCGAATTTGCGCGCGCCACGCACCCGCTAACCCGCAAACCCGACCTGGTATTGCCCCTGCGCAAGCAGCTTCAGGATTTAATGTGGGAAGAGGTCGGCGTGCTGCGCACCGAAGCAGGCATGAGACGCGGGCTGACGGGCATCGCTAATGTCTCAAATGCGCTGATGGACGTTGGCGTCGATGACAGCAATCTGGCGTTTAACCTGACGTGGCATGACTGGCTGAACCTACGGTCTTTGTGCGACGTCTCGCAGGTCATCGCGCAGGCTGGCATCGCACGCGAAAATTCACGCGGCGCGCATTTCCGCGAAGATTTTCCAGATGAGGGCGTGATGAAGGACAGCTATTTCACAGTGGCCCAGATGCGCGACGGCGACGTATATCTGTCCCGCGAACCCGTTAAATTTTCCATCGTAAGCCCCGGAGAAACAATTCTGCCCGAAGGCGAACCCGAAACTCTGGTGGCCGCCCAATGATCCCCATTTCCCTTATCCAATCCACTGCCGAGGTCCTGATGGACAAGGCGGCCATCGAAATCCCACAAGACTATCTGGATGGCCTGCAAGACGCCGCCAAAACCGAAGATGGCGATCTGTCGTCGTTTGTTCTGAAGGCCATGCTGGAAAATTACGAAGCGGCCAAGGAAGACCGCCGCGCAATGTGTGGCGACACAGGCGTGCCGCGTTGGTTTGTGAAAATGGGCAACGGTGCATCGGTCGAGGGCGGCATGATCGCGCTTGAGGCCGCTTTGCGCCGCGCCACGGCGAACGCCACGAATGGTGTGCCGTTGCGGCCAAACCGCGTGCATCCGCTTTGGCGCACAGATCACAACAACAACGTCGGCATTGGCGCGCCCGAAATTGAATATGGGTTTGAGCCGGAAGGCGACTGGATTGACCTGATCACTGTTCACAAGGGCGGATTGTTTGGCTCTGATTACCGGATGTTGTTCCCCTCTGATGGCATTCAAGGCATAAAGCGGTTCTATCTGGACAGTCTGATGGCTTTCGGGAAACGGGGGCTTGCGTGCCAACCGGCAATCATCGGGATCGGGTTGGGCGGGTCAAAAGACGCTTGCATGACACTAGGCAAACGGGCCTCTACTTTGCGCATTGTCGGATCGCAAAACAGCGACCCAAAGATCGCTGAGATGGAGGTCGAGTTCAAAGAACTCGGCAACTCTATCGGCATGGGCGCCATGGGGTTTGTCGGCAAGAACATGGTGATCGATTGCAACATCGAGGTGGGCTATTGCCACACGGGCGGCATGCCGATGTCGGTCCATGCCTTTTGTTTGTCCTCGCGCCGAGCGGTGGCACGGTTGCATGCAGATGGCCGCGTAGAATACCGCACAGACCCCGATTGGTTCACCCCTTACCAGCGCCGCGAAACCGTGGATTGGGACACTGTAAAGGAGGCCGCAGAATGACCAAACTGCGCGAAGTAGAGCTTTCCACCACCCCTACGCCTGAGGCAATTGCCGACCTGCGCCTTGGCGACATCGTCTACCTGACGGGCTTGATGTATACCGCCCGCGAAGGTGTCTATATGCGCAGCCTTGAGGATCAGGCCAACATCCCGATGGAATTGCCCAGCCAATCGGCCGCGAACTTCCACTGCTCGCCTGCCGCGCGGATTAATGCGGACGGCACGTTCGACATGGGCGCTGTCACAGCCACGGCGTCCTTCCGCTTTGCCAAATGGTTACCCGAATGGATGGCCAAGACAGGTGCCAAGCTGATCGTCGGCAAAGGCGGCATGACCTCTAAGGATTACAAGGAATACTTCGTCCCGAACGGCGCGGTCTATCTGTCTACTGTCGGCTATGGCACGGGCGCATTGTTGGGGCGCGGCGTTGAGACCGTCGAGGCGGTGCATTGGAACGAGGAACTGGGTTTGGCCCAAGCCATGTGGGTCCTGAAATGCAAGCGCATGGGACCGTTCATCGTAGCATCCGACCTGAACGGCGACTGCCTATTTGAACGCGAAAACGCCAAGATCGCGCAGAACATCGACCGGGTCTATGAAGGCACTAAACCCGCTGTCATGAAACGTTACGGCGAAAGCAATGATCGCTCGGATGAAGTCATCTAGAGCGTGTCGCGTTCAATTGAACGTAATCATCCGCCGAGGGCCGTCTTTTTGATTGATTTGGAATTTTGTAGCCGTTGCAGTTATGAGCAACAGCAAATCCAAACCCCGTATGGAAGTTGTGTCGGACGCCAAAAAGCAGGCGCGTCGGCACTGGTCAGATGA
>JBGCEM010000061.1:0-31545 GCA_045106335.1 Paracoccaceae bacterium
CGCCCGGCATACCCTTCATCGTGACAGTGAAAAGTTTCGTAACTTTGTACATCCGTATCCATCTCAGCCCTCCATAAGCTACAAGCTCACTTCGGCTATCGATCAGACCATTTCTACAAGGGCGATGGAGCGGCGCTTACGTTCGACATTGGAGTAGAAGCGAACCTTGCGTCTGTGGTGCTCGATGGCCTGAACGCCTATAGCGGTGGCCGTGTGGCTCTGGCCCGTTTCAGGTCCCCCCTCTCGGGACATTGCTGCGCAATACCCTGTCGGGCAATGATCAGACGACCACGCCCCCCTTTTTGACGCCTAAACTGGACGCCGTACGGTGTGCTTTGAGATAGGTCGCATCAATCATCACGGTCTTCTCCTCGCGGTGATCGGCGGCCAGTCCAATCATCATCTTTGCGAAGATGCCCTTGTCGCTCCAGCGCTTCCAGCGACTATAGATCGGCTTGTGCGGACCGTATTCCCTGGGCGCATCCCACCAGCGTAATCCGTGGCGATTGATGAAGATTATGCTGCTCAGAATTCGCCGGTCGTCAACTGTGAGCACCCCACGACTCTTTGGAAAATACGGTCGAAGCCGCCTCATCTGGTCTTCGCTCAGCCAAAAAAGATCGCTCACATTACAACCCCGCAGTTCACGGCTTTGAATCATGCCGCCAGGACAGAGCCAACAAGATTAATGGGTCTTGAGCGTAGCCGCTGGAGGGCGGGAAAGCCTTTTCAAATATGGGTTCTTTTAAGCTCGACCTAACCTTTTGTCGTCCAATATCAGCTTGGTGCTTCGTTGGTCGGCCGGCCCATACCCGCCCCCTCCAGGAGTTTTGACTCGGACGCGGTCCCCTGCATTTAAAGGAATGTCCTGTTCCTTGGTCAAATGCTCTGGGATGTATGTTTCGCCAGCACGCCAAACTTGGACTTCGTTGCAGGCGCCGTCACTTCCGCCCAAAGCCCCTTGTGGGCCAAAGCGACCGTGATCCATGACGAAACTGGCGCGCGCAGAACCTCTGCGCAATTCCAATTCATAGTCTAAACCAAGCCCGCCGCGGTGTAAGCCATTTCCACCTGACCCTTCGCGCAAGGCATAGCGGTGATATAAGACTGGGAAGTTTTGTTCCATGATTTCGATCGGGGGCGCTTTGGAAATTCCAATAGTCGAACATCCGTTGGCAAGACCATCATGGTCTGCGTTTCCACCATAGCCGCCGCCTGAAAGCTGATACATGACATAATCGCGTCCAGTTTGCGGATCATGACCACCTAGGGCGAAGTTGCCACTTGTTCCTGCAGGAGCCGCGGTGACTCTGTGGGGAAGTGCGCCGACTAGCGCTGCGAAGACCGCTTCGGCTATGCGTTGTGAAACTTCGGCAGCACACCCGGAAACTGGCCGCGGGTATTGTGCATCCAAAAACGTATTGATGGGCCGGATCACCTTCAAGGGCTCAAATGCACCAGCGCTGATGGGAACTTCAGGAAAAATGTGACGCATTGCAAGATATACAGATGACAAAGTGGTCGCCAGAACAGAATTCATTGGCCCAAGACATGGCGGACTTGACCCAGCAAAGTCGAAAGTGAGCTGACCTGGCGTCTTTATAATCTTTAGGCGAATGGCAAGGGGTTCATTCACCACACCGTCACTATCTATCCAAGCCGTTGATTGATAATCGCCGTCTTCAATTTCCTCAATTAGGCTCTGCATTTGTATGTTGGCGCGGTTTCGTAGCTCGGCAATTGCCTGCCTAACTACACTATCGCCATAGCGATCTAGCAGCGCGTTCAGACGATCTTCACCGATTGTCAGTGCTGCAGCTTGTGCTTTGACATCGCCGATCCGTTGATCTGCAACTCGGATATTCGAGCAAATAATTGCATATATTTCTGTGTCTAACTTGCCTTCTTTGAACAATCGTACTGGAGGAAGCCGGAGTCCTTCCTGTTCAACTGAAGTTGCGGATGCCGAAAAACCACCTGGGACGGAGCCACCCGTATCTGGCCAATGCCCAGTGTTAGACAGCCAACAGAAAATTTGACCGTTCCTATAAAACGGGCGTGCGAACCGCACATCCATAAGGTGGGTGCCGCCGAGATACGGATCATTGACGATATAGGTATCACCGGGCTTTGGGGTCGCAACAGTGCCTTGGGCGATCATTTCGATTAAAGTGCGGGTCGAATACTGCATTGTTCCGACGAAAACAGGCAATCCGCCCGCACCTTGCGCGATTAAGGATCCATCTTCAGCTGAATATATTCCATCGGACCGATCATTGGCTTCTGCGATTACGGGTGAAAACGCTGCGCGCGAAAACGTCAGATCCATCTCGTCGCAGACTTGCTGTAGCCCGGCTTGAATAACGGAAAGGGTAATCGGGTCTAACGTCATGATTGCGCTGCGATGTGAAGGGTTAAGTTGCCATCAATACCGCTGGTCGCGGTGTCTCCGGGTGGTATCAAGATCGTTGTATCTTGCTGCTCGATGATCGCGGGGCCAAGTATCTTGGCATTTTTTGGCAAATGATCACGCCAATAAACAGGGGTTTGATGCAGACGCCCGTCAAAAGAAACGGCCCGTGTGGCTGTCTTGACAGCAGTGTCTAATCTAGATTTTTTGTCGAATAGCAAGCTGATGTCCAAGGGTTGGCCTATACCGATGACCGAAAGGTTCGCTGCGACAATTTTTGCAGTGACATTGGGCAAATCAACCTTAAAGCGATCCCAATAAACGCTTTCAAACAGCGTGCTCAGCTCATCGCGCGTCGGCGTGCCGTTGGGCAAGTTCACACGTACGACATGGCTTTGGCCAACAAACTGCATATCGACACTGAAATTTGTTTGAATCTCACTGATAGACACCGTTTCACTGGTCAGTGCCTGCTCGCCTTTTTGGGTTTGCGCGGCAAATACACTATGCAAAGCATCCATGTCTGCAACGTCTAGTGGAGCATTGATCGTTTGAACGAAGTCATGCCGTAGGTCAGCAACTAAGCAACCCAACGCGTTTGTTAGTCCAGGCCTGGCGGGAATGATAACGCGGGGCACACCCAGTTCTCGGGCCAAAGCAGCCGCATGCAACGGGCCAGCGCCACCAAACGCAAAAAGTGCAAAGTCGCGAGGATCGGCGCCAAGTGACAAAGAAACCATGCGAATAGCACCTGACATTTTAGCATTGGCGACCCGAATAACGGCCTCAGCGGCTTCGATCGCACTTAAACCAAGAGGCATCCCGAGTTTGCGAAGAAAAATATCCGATATGTGGTCTCGTTGAACGCCGCCAAGAACAGCGCTAAGCTTATCTGTATTCAAGCGACCAAGTATCATATTAGCGTCTGATATCGTTGGTTCCAATCCGCCTTTTCCGTAACAAATTGGCCCAGGATCTGCGCCTGCGCTTTCCGGTCCGATTTCCAACAAACCCGCCGCATTTACTTTGGCAATGGATCCTCCGCCTGCACCGACTGTACGTACATCGACCATGGGAACATGGATCGGCATTGCATATTCTAGCTCAATCTCGCTGGATACAGGGGGTGTTCCGTCCCGAATTAATGCAACATCTGTTGAGGTTCCGCCCATGTCATAGGTTAGTAAATTGGGCTCTGATGCGCGCCGACCTGTAAAGGCTGCGGCCATAACGCCGGATGCCGGCCCTGACATAACCGTCTTGGCAGCTTCACGGGCCACCAAATGCGATGAAACCATGCCGCCGTTGCCATTCATGACCAGGACATCGCCTGAATACCCCTTTTGTGCTAGTTCGTCGCGTAATTTGGCGATGTAACGTTCCAAAATAGGTTGTACCGACGCATTTACTGCCGCGGTCACCCCGCGTTCGAACTCGCGTGTTTCGGACAATAGCGCGTGACCCATTGTGATGTGCTCATTTGGCCACATCTCCGATGCGATATTTGCTGCACGCTGCTCGTGTTCGGGGTTCGCATATGCGTGCAAGAAGTGGATCACAAGCGATTCACACCCCATTTCGATTAGTTTAGAGATTGTTTTCCTGACTTCCGCCTCATCCAGTTCAACAACAACCTCACCTGATGCATCCATGCGCTCAGGAACCTCAAAGCGCAGATCACGTGGGATAATTGGGGAAAATTCACCCGTCATACCATATGCCTGCGGTCGCGTCCGTCGACCGAGCTCAAGAACGTCCCGGAAGCCTTGGGTTGTAATCAAGCCTGTCTGTGACAACTTCCGTTCTAACACGGCATTCGTGGTGGTCGTGGTTCCGTGGACAATCAAGTCAATATTGGGCAAATCTGCCTTGACCTGATCTAAGGCGGATAAGACCCCAAATGCCTGGTTTTCAACCGTTGTTGGGATCTTGGCCGTGCGAAACGCACCGGTTTCAGCGTCTAGCATAACAAGGTCAGTAAAAGTGCCGCCGACGTCGACGCCGATGATGCTGCTTTTTGTCAAATGACACCCCCGACCTTCGCGACTACTTGATTAAAGGCGCTTGCGTGGCGGCTAGTCAACCGTGAACACAGCTTTTGCTTCTACGATTTGCCCGTTGCTCATGTAAGCCATGTGGTTGTTCGTATTCAAAGTGACACGAACGGTATGAGTGCCGCGTGGAAGCTGGCCGATATAAGCGGTGGGTGTATACAAGCGCCCAATCTTTGTCCCAGAGACATAAAGATGACCGTGCCCGACACCAGGGATATGAGGTCCATCAACTTTGTTTCGCGAAAACTGGAAATTAGATGCGTCTACCTCAACGCGCCAACCGTCTTTTTCGGCTCTAATCTTAAGTTTTAGGTCGAAATTCTGACCCAAATCTAAGGCTGCTGCTCCGTGAGTTTGGGATCCATGAAGTATTGGAGCGCTGGAAGGGTCAGCAACTTTAATCCGCGCACGCACTGTTCCAGCTTTTTCAAACGCCAGTTCAACTGGAAGCAAGGTACCTATATCATAGCTAATTTCGGCATCCGTTAGCAAAAGATGCGCGGCTTCAAGCGATAAATGGCTTTTGCCCGCTGGGATTATAATTGATGCTGTGCCTCTGGGTGCGTTAATTGTCGCCGCCTTACGATCTAATGTGGCTCTAATAATCCGATCTGGTTGTCCAGTGTTCTCGATAGAAAACACTGCCGCGACGAGCCCATTGGGCATTTGATATGCTGCAGTGTCGCTGATCAAAATATGCCGACCATCTTGTTGCGCGGCCAAAGTCATAATCCAATAGCCAATGACGCCAAAAAGCATTGCCGCGATAATTTTTGTGTTTCCCAAATTCACAGCTCCGACTTAAACCAGTCAGTATGTGCCTAGTTCGTCTGCTTACATTCTTCAACATTTTGCTATCGCCAAACCCTGCGTACGCACATGTATCTGAGCAGGGATTTGTTCTGCTATTGCCAACCGAGATTTACTCTTGGGCGGGTGTTGCCGTTGTTGTTGCAACTGTCGGGGCTGTTCTGTTTCTGCCTCACCGGTTTGTGCACCGATTATTTGCCGTGCAAAAGTTAAGCCCGATAGACTGGAGCCGCGCACAGGAAATGTCCAGTGTCTTGTCTTTAGGTTTTCTCATGTTTCTCGTGTTTCTGGGCGTAACTGGACCGCGCGACCCATTGTCTAATTTGATGCCTTTGGTTTTTTGGACAGGTGGGTGGATATGCCTTGTTAGTCTCTCAGGTATTTTTGGGAACTTATGGTTATGGCTTAATCCATGGACAGGTCTTTACGCCTTGTTAGGCTCACCCGCACCTCTCAAACAGCTACCAAATCGTCTCGACTTGTGGCCAGTTTTGGCTCTTTTGATTGGATTTTCTGGATTTTTGTTGGCAGATCCAGCACCGGATGACCCGACGCGGCTGGCTTATTTTGTAGCGGGCTACTGGGTTTTTACGATGACTGGATTGCTTGTGTTCGGGCCGCCTTGGATGCGCCATTGTGAGCTGGGGCACGCAGTTTTTTATGCGATTTCACACCTCAGCGTTTTACGGTTGAACACGCCAGCTGGGGTCGGCGGACCCGGTTGGCAGATGGTAAGACCTCCGCAGATGCGCCTTTTGGGTGTTTTTGCTTTGGTTTTTTTGGCCGTTGGCAGCTTTGATGGGTTGAACGAAACATTCTGGTGGCTCGCACAGATAGACGTGAATCCGCTTGAATTTCCCGGGCGCTCAGCCGTCATGGGCGCAACCTGGATGGGCCTTATCGGAGCAATTGGCGCAATGTTGGCACTTTTTGCCAGTGTTGTTTGGGTGGGTGTACGCCTGTCTGGTGTCTGCGTTTCCTTCACTTATGCTTTTGGTGCTCTGGGACTGACCGTCTTGCCAATCGCCTTTGCGTATCACGTGTCCCATTACCTGACATCATTCATGGTCAGTTCTCAGTATCTTATGGCAGCCTTAAGCGATCCATTTGCGACTGGGGCTGATCTATTGGGTATCCAGCCCTTTCGCGTTACGACGGGCTTTTTCAACAATTTAGAGACTGTGAAAATGATTTGGCTGACACAAGCAAGCCTTGTTGTTGTTGGACATGTTTGGTCTGTTTTGGCCGCGCACTGCGTGGCGCTTGATGTGTTCGGGTCAAATAGGCGCGCGTTCTTGGCAACACTGCCTTTGTCAATGTTCATGATCGGGTACACGTTTTTGGGTTTGTGGTTGTTAGCTGCACCCAAGGGGGCTTGAGCTGTTGGTTTTCGGCCCTTCAGAAAAATCTGGACAAGTGATCCCGATAGCAACACACTTTCCTAAGAGAACTGGTAGGCTGGGTTATTTAAATCCGCCGCAGAAGGAGACATGAGATGACAAAGACGCTGATGACAAACAGACGCGATGTTTTGCTGGGCGCTGCTGCCGGAGGGCTATTGGCGACGTCTCCTTCTGTGGCGCGTTTCGCGCATGCGCAGTCACCGGGGCCTATCAAAATTGGTTTCCAACAACATTCTACAGGGATCGGCGCGGCCTATGGTCGGTGGTATGGGCGCACAACCGAAGCCGCCATAAAGATGATTAACGAAGCAGGTGGGATCAACGGGCGGGATGTTCAAATTATCGCGGAAGATGACGGTACAGACCCAAAACGCGGAGCTGAGGTCGTCGAAAAATTCGCTAACCGGCATAATTGCGATGTCGCTTTTGGAACGCTGTTCAGTCACGTTGTTTATGGCTCTGCACCCGCCGCGGGCGAGTTAAAGATGCCCTATTTCGTAGTTTCTGAGGGACACCATGTGGCGTCCGGCGCCTTGAACAGATACACTTTACAGCCAGGCATCACTGACGTTCGAAGCCAAGTCCAAGCAATGGCACCCTATGTGGCACAAAACCTGGGTAAGAAAGTCACTATGGTTTTCCCAGATTTTGCGTTTGGGCATGATCATCGTGATTATTTCACTAAAGCAATCGAAGCGCAGGGGGGTGAAGTTTTGGCGCACATCGCCATTCCTCCGACAGAGACGTCGTTCACAAAGTATTTTCCAAAAATTCCGCGCGATACCGAGGTACTCTATCACGTGATGGTTGGGCCTGCTGTTTTAACTTTTGTCAAAGAATTGGGCGAATTTTTTGGATCATCCCGACCAGAGATTTTTGGATTTATAGACTCGCTTGAAGCGGTGGATTTGTCTTCGCCTGGGCTGGAGTTTCTGGATCAAACATATTTCTGGGAAGGCAATCCGCGCTATGCTCAGCCGGATCAGACGCCTTATGATAAAGCATTCCGTGCCGCGGTCGGCGTTGACGACAACGGCGCTTCGATCAGTGACGGGGCAGATGTGTCGACCTATGCGCATATGTTTGGCTGTTGGGAAACGCTGCACATTATCAAAGATGGTATGGAAGCGTCAGACTATCAAAATTCAAGTGATCGCGCCAAGCTGATCGAGGCAGTGGAAGCGATGACCGATATTCCGGAAAGCGTCGCACATCCGCAGGGCCCGAAACGGTTCAATGGCAAAACACATCAGGTCTTCGGCGTGCAATACATTAGCCAAGTTCAAAATGGGAAACTGGTTAAGGTACATACGACATCGATTGAAGACACGTTGTATCCTGATGCCGTTGACTACACGACGCAATCCTTCTGATTAGGGTCTAAGACTTAGTCAGTCTGCCACCCTACCAACACGGATCTACATGGATTTTTGGCCTCATCTTATGCTCGCTACATTGGAAGGCGTGGTCGGCGCGGCAGTTCTGTCGCTGACAGCGCTTGGGCTTAGCTTAGTTTTTGGTGTGATGCGTGTTGTGAACGTAGCGCATGGTGAATTCTATATGCTAGGCGCTGTGGTGGCGTGGTTTGTCGCGACGGCTCTTGGAACGCATCCCGCTGTTGGTTTTTTGGGGGCTTTGATGATTGCACCGATTGTTGCTGGTGCTTTGGCAATTGTTGCAGATCATTTGGTTTTGCGTCGTGTAGACTATGATCCGGAAGCAACTATCGTCGCAACGATCGGCTTGATGTATATTATGCAGCAGGTCGCTTTGATGACCTTTGGTCCTGAGGCGCGCCCTGTCGAAGCGCCTTTCGACATGCGCATCATGCTCCCGTTACTGGCATGGGATGGCGGACTTCCCAGCTTATACTACCCGACCGGATGGGGCGCGCCATCGATTACGGCCTATAAAGTGTTCGTCATTGGCGCGGCATCGATCATTTTGCTAATATTTTGGGCGGTGCTGACGCGGACGAAAATTGGGCTGATCATGCGGGCGACACAATTGGATCAGGAAACAGCACAAGCGTTTGGGATACCGGTAAATAGGGTCTATTCAATGGTTTTCGGCCTAGGAGCCGCACTTGCAGCTGTAGCGGCAGTTTTGATCGTGCCGATACAACAAGCGCACTATTTGATGGGCCATGATCCCTTATTGTTAAGCTTTATTGTCGTTATCATTGGCGGATTAGGCTCTATCCGCGGAACTGTCGCGGCTGCCTTGTTGATCGGTCTTTCCGACGGAATTATTTCTGTCTTCTTTAGCCCGACACTTGCAAAGATCTTGGCGACTTTATTGGTTGCGCTGGTATTGGTGTTTCGGCCTCAAGGCTTGTTTGGAAAGAAGCCAGCATGAATGATATCACCCGTTCAGGGCTTTTGCATACTGGACTGATTGCTGTGTTGTTCTTGAGTTGTTTTGTCTTGAACGATTATCATCAAGGAAACATGGCGCGAATTCTGGTACTTGCGACCTATGCCATTGGGTACAATGTCATGTTTGGGTATACGGGGTTGCTTAGCCTAGGCCATGCAATGTTCTTTGCCGCAGGTTTATATGGTCTTGGTTTGTCTATGCATTATGCTGACCTACCGGCATTGTTAGCCTTTGGCGTTGGATTATTAAGTGCGGCCTGCCTGTCTGCCTTGGTTGCCATTCTGGCTTTGCGTACCGTCGGTGTCGCCTTTATGATCGTGACCCTGATGTTCGCGCAGTCTGTCTTTCTAATGATACTCTATTTTGGGGAATGGACCCGTGGGGACGAAGGTTTTGTGATCGCGCAAGCCACACGTCAAGTCGCAGGTTTCGATCTAACTGATCCAGTAACTCGGTATTTGGCAGCATTGTTGCTGTTCGGCGCAGCACTTTTGATAACAGCGCGTATGATGACGATGCGATTTGGTCGGGTGCTGATTGCTGTGCGGGAAAACGAAGAACGCACCCGAATGTTAGGGTATGATGTCTTTCGCCATAAGTTTCTGTCAGTTGTGATCTCAGGGACAATTTCTGGTGCAGCTGGCGCGGCCTACGGTCTTTTGTTTGGCTATGTCGGGGCGACCTTTGCGTCAGTGCAATACTCCATTTTCCCACTACTTTGGGTTTTGCTTGGAGGGGCTGGAACGACAATCGGTCCTTTGGTGGGAACAGTGTTCATGTTCTACTTAATCGATTATTCAAGCAGTTTTACCAATGCATATATGTTGATCGCGGGAGTCGTTTTGGTCTTGCTGACTTTATTCGCGCGTGCGGGGATTATGGGAGAGGTGCGCACACGACTCGCCCCTTGGTTGCCATGAGTATTATTTTGGAAACAAAGGATCTAACCAAGACCTATAGCGGTCTGGTCGCAAATGATAATGTCGATTTCACGCTAAATACCGGTCAAATTCATGCCCTGATTGGCCCAAACGGCGCTGGAAAAAGCACGTTTGTCGGTATGGTATCCGGTCGAATTCCTGTGTCTCATGGCAAGGTTTGGTTTGATGGCCAAGAGGTGACCTTTAAACCGGCTCATACACGCATTCAGATGGGTATGGCTTATACATTTCAGATCACCGCGATCTATAGCAATCTGAGTGTCTTTGAAAATGTTTCGTTAGCGCTTGGAACACGGGATCGCGAAGAATGCATGCAGGCCCTTGATAGGGTCGATTTACGATCGCGTGCGACTCAAACTGCCGGGGATCTTGCTTATGGGCACCAACGGCTTTTAGAGATCGCGATGGGCATTGCTCAATCTCCGCGACTTTTGATCTTAGATGAACCAACCCAAGGTCTCGCCGAATCCGAAATCGAAGGATTTAACGCATTAATTCGCTCGATTGCGGGGGAAACAACGATATTGTTGATCGAACATAATATGAATGTGGTCATGGCGTTGGCTCAAGAAATTACTGTTCTGGATCGTGGCGCTGTCCTTGCCCATGGTACGCCGGATGAAATCAAAGCTGACCAAAGGGTGCAAGACGCCTATTTGGGAACACGTTAGATGCTAAAGGTCGATGGCATAAGCAGTGGCTATGGTCCCGTTCAGGTTCTCTATGAATTGACATTTGAAGCGCGCGCAGGTGAGGTTTTGTGTCTGCTGGGGCGAAATGGCGCGGGCAAGACAACCGCTTTGAAAACGATAATGGGACTGCTTCCCTTAACGGATGGCCAGGTTAGACTCGATGATGTGGATCTAAGCGCATTGCCAGCGTTTCAAGTCCCTAAACAAGGTATTGGATATATTCCGCAAGGCCGTCGATTGTTCACCGAACTCACAGTTTCTGAAAATATCGAAGTTGGATTGCTTACACGGGGAAGGGGCAAAGCGACCCGCGATAAGGTTTTGGACATGTTTCCTCGTTTGCGCGAACGCATGTCCCAACGGGCCGAAACTTTGTCGGGTGGTGAACAACAAATGTTGGCAACGGCACGGGCCTTGTGTCTTGAGCCTTCTGTCTTGATGCTGGACGAACCGACCGAAGGTTTGCAGCCATCGATGATACAACTCATTCGCGAGACGATTGAAGCCATGCGGAATACAGGTGTGGCAGTTGTCTTGGTAGAACAACGAATTGACGCTGTTTTAAATTTGGCAGACCGCGTCGTCTTTATCGAAAATGGACATGGGCGCGAAGTGGTCGATATAGCCACTCTGCGTAACCGACCTGACTTATTGCAGAAATATGTGGGGGTTTAAGCGGCGGGTAAATTCACGCTGCCCTTTGACGCCAAGAGGCGTGCACACATTGACAGATTGACTGCCCTACACCAACATTCGAATGTTCATATAAACTGGGGAACATATGTCTGAATATCTGCGACCCTCTACGTTGCCTGAAGCTCTGCAGGCTTTGTCACATGGTGGCTTTCGGACAATTGCAGGATGTACGGACGTGTTTCCCGCGACAGAAAATAAGGGCCTAATTGGCAAAGTCATAGATATCACGAATATCGACTCGCTGCGTGGCATATCGATTGACAAAGATGGGCTTTGGATTGGGGCAACCACAACATGGACCGACCTGATTTGTGCTAAGCTGCCAGAGTCGTTAGCCGGGTTAAAATTGGCGGCACGTGAAGTGGGTGCACAACAAATCCAAAATCGCGGTACGTTGGGTGGGAATTTGTGTAATGCGTCGCCCGCGGCAGACGGTGTCCCACCACTTTTGACCCTGGATGCTCAAGTTGAACTGTGTTCGATCCGCGGTGTGCGTCAATTGCCAGTGTCTGATTTCATCCAAGGAGCGCGAAAAATAGATCTGATGCGCGACGAAATACTTACGCGGATCTTCGTGCCCAAGCATGCCCTTCAAGGATCAGGTCACTTCCGTAAACTTGGTGCACGCAAATATCTTGTGATTTCGATTGCAATGACTGCGGCACGCATCGAATTGAAAGATGGTTTGATCTCTAGGGCTGCGATCGCTGTGGGATCTTGTGGCCCAATGGCGACACGCCTTCCTTTATTAGAGCGGGCTCTAATTGGGCAGAATCCTTCAGATCCGGCCCGGGTTTCTAAAGACTTTTTGACGGACCTATCCCCAATTGCAGATATCCGAGCCGATGCTGAGTACCGTTTGACAAGTGTTTTGGAATTGGTGCGACGTATGATTGCCGAGGTCGCGACCCAAGTTCCTAAGGTCGCGTGATGCAACAGCCCAACGACCTCACATTTAATATATCCGGGAGCGACCGTTCGGTGTCTGTGTTGCCGGGCCGACGGTTGTCAGAGGTATTGCGGGAAGATTTGGGTCTAAAAAGCGTCAAAGTCGGATGTGACGCTGGCGATTGCGGCGCATGCACGGTTTTGATTGACGGGTATCAACACTGCGCCTGTCTTGTTCCTGCGCAGCAAGCGCAAGGGTGTCGCATTGAGACACTTGAGACGCCGACATCCGAGTTGAGCAGCAAGTTGCAGCGCGCATTCTTGAATTTTGGCGCGGCACAATGTGGTATTTGCACCCCCGGCATGATGATGGCAGCGATCGAGTTGCTTCGACAGCATCCACAGCCGAGCGAAGCGCAGGTAAAGCAGGCTCTAAGCGGCGTCTTGTGTCGGTGTACGGGATATCAAAAGATCATAGATGCGGTGAGGGCGACTGAATGTGACTCGCCTGAAGCACTTAAGCCCAAGGCAGGTCATTCTGTCGGGGTTTCGATTCCAAGGCTAGATGGAGGTCCAAAAGTTGATGGATCAGAAGTCTTTGGTGCGGATTTCCAGCCAGAGGGCACACTTTTGGTGCGTGCGGTACGCTCACCATATTTTCACGCAAGCTTTGTTATCGGTAATTTGCCCGAGTGGGCTAAGCGCTATCCGAAATTAGAGACCGTTTTGACTGCCGAAGATATCCGAGGCTCAAACAAATTTGGCGTAATCCCCGCTCTTGCTGACCAACCCGCCCTGGCAGATCGGCGCGTGCGGTACTTGGGTGAACCAGTTGCGCTGATCGTAGGACCTTCCGATGTCGTTGAGGCTGTGGACCTGTCCACGTTTCCAATCGAATGGGCGGAGCTGCCCCATACATTGACCCAGACTGAAGCTGGGCAAAGCGATGCTCCGCAGTTGCACGAGGATCGCCCTGAAAATACTCTAATACGGGGCAAAGTAGTGTCTGGGGATGTTCAGTCTGCTTTGGACAACGCGTACCACACAGTTCATGGCGAGTTCGAAACGGCTTATGTCGAACACGCCTATATTGAGCCAGAGGCTGGGATTGCGTGGATGGATGACGATACGCTTTGCATCCAAGCTTGCACGCAGGCGCCAGTCATGGATCAGGAAGACACTGCAAAGGTACTGGGATTGCCTAAAGACAAGGTAAGAATTCTTCCAGCAGCAGCAGGGGGCGGGTTTGGCGCGAAATTGGATCTAAGTGTTCAGCCGCTGATTGGATTAGCGGCTCTTAAAACGCAAAAACCATGCCGGATGGTTTACAGCCGCAACGAATCCATGCGTTCTAGCACAAAGCGGCATCCGGGAACGATGTTCGCAACGATAGGGGCGGATCAGACAGGCAAGATTACAGCCATGAAATTTCATGGGGATTTCAATACAGGTGCCTACGCAAGTTGGGGTCCGACTGTGGCAACGCGTGTACCTGTTCACGCATGTGGTCCGTATTTGACTCCTAATTATCATGCAACAAGCCGGGCCATTCACTCAAATGGCCCGACATCTGGGGCGTTTCGAGGCTTCGGAGTCCCACAAGCCGCGATTGTTCAAGAGTCTTTGTATGACGATTTAGCCGAAAAATGTGGAATGGATCGACTGGCTTTTCGGCGCCAGAATGCTTTGCGTGATACAGACAAGACCCCATGCGGTCAGACCCTAACAGGCGTTGGCATGGTCGAGTGTTTCGATGCTTTAATGCCACATTGGGACCGTGCTTTATCTGACGCCGTTAAGTTTAACGTAGGCAATGATGCGCTGAAAAGGGGCGTGGGGATTGCGGGTTGTTGGTATGGTTGTGGCAATACAGCGTTGCCAAATCCATCAACTATTCGCATCGGGATTAAATTGGACGGCACCATTTGGCTACACCAGGGCGCTACGGATATCGGTCAAGGCTCTAATACAGTCATTTCACAAATCGCGGCGGATGCTTTAGGCGTTGGAGTAGAAAAAATTCATATTGTCGGCCCTGACACAGCACTTACCCCAGATTGCGGTAAAACCTCTGCATCGCGCCAAACCTTCATCACTGGAAGGGCCGCGTTGGCCGCTGGGCAGACTTTGCGTAGGTTGATTTTGCGGATGACTAATCTGCCCCAAGAAGCGCAGATAGAGACGAAAAACCTGTGCATTGATGTTACCTATGGATCCATTGTTCGCAGTATAAACCTGTTAGACCTAAACCAAGATGCGCAGGGTTATGTGTTGTTAGCTGAGGAAACCTACGATCCGCCGACAACCGCTTTGGATGAAAACGGACAGGGTCGTCCTTATGCAGTCTATGGTTACGGTGCTCAGATTGCAGAGGTAGAAGTAGACTTAAAGTTAGGAACGACACGTGTTTTGCATATGACGGCCGCACATGACCTCGGCCGCGTCATAAACCCAATGTTGGCCGAAGGTCAGATCGAAGGGGGAATTGCCCAAGGCTTAGGGCTTGCATTAATGGAGGAATTTATCCCCGGTCGGACCGAGAACCTACACGATTATTTGATTCCAACAATCGGTGACATGCCAAAAGTGACATCGATTTTAATCGAAAAGCCGGATCCGGAGGGACCTTTGGGCGCTAAAGGTCTTGGCGAACATGTGCTGATTCCGACAGCCCCTGCAATTTTGAATGCAATTAAACATGCTTCCCGAGCACGGATAACCAGGTTGCCCGCTTTGCCCCATCGTGTCCTGAAAGCAATTCAGGATATCTGTCATGAGCAAAATTGATAAAATACGCTGCGATGCGTGCCCTGTCATGTGTTACATCGCAGAAGGGCGTGCGGGCGCATGTGATCGTTATGCTAACGAGAACGGTAAGGTCGTGCGATGTGACCCTCTAACGATTTTGGATCGTCGAGTGGCGAAAGGAGACAGTGTTAGACCCTTCTTGACGGCAGATTGGGACGGGACAAAGGCTTCGGGGCGCGAAGTTGTGGTAAGTGCAATTGGCGCTGGTACGACGTATCCTGACTACAAGCCTGCGCCGTTTGTCGTCAGCCGTGAAATTGACGGAGTGGACTGTGTTACAGTCGTGACCGAGGCGATATTTTCGTACTGTGGCGTCAAAGTCAAAATCGATACAGATCGTCATTTAGGGTCTGAATCTGCGATCGTGCGGCATGAAGGCGAAGCTGTCGGACATGTGATGACATCGGAATATGGTTCGCAGATGCTTTCGTTGGGGGGCGTGGATCATCTGACCGGGGGCAGCAAGCCCGAAGGGCGCAAAACCTGCGATGCTCTTTTGAATTTATGCAATAAGCAGGCAGTTGAATTCACCATAGACCAAGGCTCTAATATAGTTGTTCAAGCCGGTGCTGCGCCAATTGTGGATGGAACGCAGGAACAACGCATGCGTGTCGGTTGTGGTTCTGCGACGATTGGAATGTTCGCGACGCAGTGGCAAGGTTTGGTTGATGAAGTCGTCGTCGTGGACGATCATATTACCGGAGTCGTGTCGGAACACCAAGCTGGTAAAGTACTGGACTGGCCCGACACCGGCATTCGAATTCTTGGGCGTAGATCCACACCAGGGCGTTATTTCCGGGTTGCGTCGCCGGGGCAGGGTTGGGGTGGCACGGATATCCTAGACCCTTTGGATATTTTGGGCGAGTGGCGAGACTCAAAAGGGGCTAGGCCAGGACTTCGTCTATTGATGGTGTCGACCACCGGCGAGCACGCAGCTTACTATGTGCTTGATGAACGATTAGAGCCTGTTCAACAGGCGATGCCAGAGACTTTGCGCCCTTCTGTTGAGCTTATTGCGCAGAATTGCGAACCGGCTTTGTGTACAGTCCTTTTTATGGGCGGAGCCGGCGGATCTTTGCGCTCGGGCGTTACCAGGAACCCGATTCATCTGACGCGATCTGTGCACCAAGAAAAGACTAAGGTTACGATTGGCGGCGCGCCTGTTTACGTTTGGCCCGGCGGCGGGATCACAATCATGGTCGATGTTACGCAAATTCCCGACAATGCATTTGGATCGGTGCCAACACCTGCGTTAGTCGCGCCCTTAGAATTTACCACAACACGCAAGATCTATGAAAGCCTTGGCGGCCATTCTGAAGCCATCCGAGATTTAACTGATGTGCTTGAACATGGCGGGGAATATGGCTCGGCGACTGTCGCAATTGGCGACCAACAATGATGGCTGGGCCGCAAATTCGCTGGCTGCAAGAAGGACGTCGCCTTCACTTGCACCATGGACCAATAGATTTGATCTGCGAAATTCAGGGACCGGACAAGGCCATATGCTTTGAGGCGATAGTGGCCCGTTTTGAGACTATCTTGGATGGATTGGTCTCTGAACTTCCGCGGTTGCGCAAACCCGTTTGTGAAACGACGCATTTCTGCGATCCTGTTGCTTTAAGAATGAATATAGCAGTGTCTAAATATAGCGAAGTCTTCGTAACTCCTATGGCTGCTGTCGCCGGTGCTGTTGCGGATGAGATACTGGAAACCATCCCTAAACATGCCAATATTGACCAGGCTTACGTTAATAACGGCGGAGATATCGCGCTGAAAGTAGCCCCGGGTCACCACATGACTGTCTTGGGTGCGTTTGGGACTATCAACTTGGAGCATGGCTCACCAATTCAAGGCGTAGCCACGTCAGGCTGGCGAGGCCGCAGCCACTCTTTGGGGATTGCAGATCTTGTGACTGTACAAGCGCAAACCGCAGCTGATGCGGATGTTGCGGCGACACTAATAGCCAATGCGGTTAACCTTCCAGGGCACCCTGCGATCACGCGAATCCCTGCACAACATCTCTTCCCTGATAGTGATTTGGGTCAGCGGGCGGTAACAACTGATGTTGCACCGCTTAATCACGCCGACAGACAAACAGCTTTGAACTCAGGGCTGGCATATGCTGCAAAATTATGTGCGTCTGGACGTATCTTCCAGGCTGATCTTGCCCTTCAAAATGAAATACGCAACGTGACTGCACAGATACCGAATGCTTCAGAAAAGGTTCCTGACTATGCCTGAATTCAAAATTCGTAAAATGCAACTGATCCTGGAAGACGTGTATCATGACGGTGGGCCACACCCTGAAAAGCCGCGCAAATTGGGTGCAATACTGGCGTGCGTGTCCAACCCATTTGCAGGGCAATACGTTGCGGATCTTCAGCCCGCTATGGAAGATCTGAAGCCGTTAGGGACCCATATGAGCGATAGATTGATCGCAGAGCTTGGCGGTGCAGACACGATCGATGGATATGGCAAAGGTGCAATCGTCGGCGAAGCCGGCGAATTAGAGCATGCGGCGCTTTGGCACGTGCCGGGCGGGTATGCCATGCGCAGGCTACTGGGCGAATCCAACGCAATTGTACCGTCTTGTATGAAACGTGGTGGCATCGGGTCGCGACTGGACGTTCCTTTAGGACACATTAATGCAGCCTATGTGCGCTCGCATTTCGATGGTATGGAAATTGGCCTTCCAGATGGTCCAAAAGCGGACGAGATCGTTTTTGCTTTGGCTATGTCATGCGGTGGTCGCGTTCATAGCCGCATGGGCGGGCTCGAAGTGTGGGATGTCAAAGGTAAAGACGGCCTCCGATAACGTTACCGACATTAACGGTAAGTTAACCAAGATATTGTGAAGGTTAACCTAAATGAATCGCCCTGCAGGTGTGGGGGGCATTCATAATACAATCTTGTGGTGCATTGCCGTGACTTCTAAACGATCCTCCGTTTGGCAGACATTGGTCGAATGCGTTGCGCATAACTGTGTTCAGACCAAGAAACTTGGGACCGAAAGATCTTAATGAGCCTTCTGCTGCCAAACTCACGCCCATTGCGCGCATTTTCGTCTGATATGTCGCCAGACATCGTCGATATCGGCGCATTTATGCAAACACTTTGGCGTGGCAAATGGCTGATGATGTTGGCCGCTTGCGGTTGTATCGCAGCCGGCACGTATTATGCCTATTTGATTGCAAAGCCTGCATATCGTTCGACCGCTGTCGTCATGTTGGACGCGCGTGAGGCCCAAGTCGTAGATTTAGAAAGCGTTATTGGCCAGCTTACCGCAGACGCTTCAGTGGTAAATACGGAAGTTGAAGTCCTCAAAAGCCGCAATTTGCTAGGCAAATTAGCGTCTGACTTACGGCTCGATCTCGATCCAGAGTTCAATAGATTCCTCCAAGAGCCGGGCGTATTGGATATCATAAAACTGACCCTAAAAAGACGTTTGGGTCTTACAGAGCCGCCTCCACCGGTACCTGCTGACATTGACGCCGTTCGTCAGCTTGAAGCCAGCATTGACGGGTTGCTAAACCGCGTTTCCATTCGCAATGTCCCGCAAAGTTTAGTGTTCCAAATTACGGCAGAAACGGGAAGTCCTGAAAAATCTGCGTTGATCGCCAATCGTTTGGTAGACCTTTACATTCTAAATCAACTTGAGGTGAAGTTTGAAGCCACGCAACAAGCGACGGAATGGTTGACCGGGCGTGTTGCCGAGCTGCAGATTTCGCTTGAGCAAGCTGAAGCGCAGGTCAAGACGTTCCAAGCGGAAACAGATTTGGTCGGGCCCGAAGCTTTGGCGGCGTTAGAGATTCAGTTGAAGGATGTTCGTGATCGCATCATGGACACACAGATTGCCCAAAACATAGCAAGACAACGTTTGGAAGCGTTGAAAAACGCACAAACACCGGAACATCAAGCGAAGATTTTACAGGACCTGCAACTGGATCGCCTTTTGCAACGCATAGAAGCGCCCGAAATACAAACTGCGTTCAATGCGCGTCTCAATCAGGTTGCCAATCGTTTGGCGTTGGATGGTGAGCGTGCAGGTGCGCAAATTACTGCTCTTTTGCGATCTCAAAGCGAACTTGAAGAGCAAATCAAAAGCCAAAGCCGTGACTTAATTGCTTTGCAACAGTTAACGCGCGAAGCTGAAGCCAGCCGGCTGTTATATGAGTATTTTCTAGCCCGTCTTAAAGAGACATCTGCGCAGCAAGGTATTCATCAAGCCGATAGCCGGGTTTTGTCCAATGCGGTTGTGCCAACACTCGCGACATCACCAAGGCGGTCTCTAATATTGGCGATGTGTGGACTTTTTGGTCTAACACTAGGGGCGATCATGGTCCTGCTGCGCGAATCTCATAGTGACACCTATCGGACTGGGCCGTCGCTTGAGCGAGGTACGGGCATCCCTGTATTGGGCCAGATCACAAACTTGCCAGGACGCAAGCGAAAAGACGCTATTCCTTATTTGATGACCAAGCCGACCTCGGCTGCCGCAGAGGCTTTACGAAATCTGCGAACATCGATCTTGCTGTCAAATCCGAAAAACCCGCCACAGGTTATTCTGACTTGCTCGTCTGTTCCCGGGGAAGGCAAAACGACGATTGCACTAGCCCTGGCGCAGAACATGGCCGTAATGGGTAAGAAAGTGCTATTAATTGAGGGGGACATGCGACGTCGTGTGTTCAGCGAGTATTTTAAGGCAGGAAGTAAAGCTGGTCTTGGCGCAGTGCTATCTGGTCAGGCCAGCGCGTCGGATGCGATTTTCACAGACTCTAACACTGGCGCAGATGTTCTATTGGGGGATGCATCCCTGAAGAATGCCGCGGACCTTTATTCCAGCCAAGCCTATCGTGACCTGATGGTTGAGGTTCGCGGAAAGTATGAACAAATCATCGTAGACACACCGCCCGTACTGATCGTGCCAGATGCCAGAATTATTGCCCAACAAGGCGATGCGATTGTCTTTGTCGTGAAGTGGGATAGCACATCAAAGCAGCAAGTGTCCCAAGCCTTGGGATTGTTTGAAAGTGTCAACCAAGCCGTCAGCGGTTTGGTTTTGAACCAAATCAATCCCAGAGGGATGAAGCGATACGGGTACGGTCCAAAATCTGGGACTTATGGCGCCAATGGCGACAAGTACTACGCAAGTTAGGATCTAATTATGACATCGGATCTTAGCAGTGACTTTACGTCTTTAAAGGTGGCAATTGTTCACTATTGGCTTGTTGGAATGCGTGGCGGAGAGCGTGTCTTAGAAGATATTTGCGCGTTGTTTCCGCAGGCTGATCTATTTACTCATGTGGCAGACACAGAAAATCTGTCACCCGCTTTAAAACAGCATCAGATAAACCAGACCTTTATTGGTCGTTTGCCAGGGGCAAAGAAGCATTATCAAAAGTATTTACCGCTTATGCCACATGCGCTCGAGGCGTTGGACTTGTCTGGTTATGATCTTGTCATTTCATCAGAAGCGGGCCCCGCAAAAGGCGTAATAACAGATCCTAATGCGCTACATATCTGCTACTGCCATTCCCCAATGCGCTATATTTGGGACCAATTCCACGTCTATCACACGCAGGCCGGGCGGCTCACTCGATTTGCGATGCCTTGGCTAGCTCATCGCTTGCGTCTTTGGGATTTTGCATCCGCAGCACGGCCGGACGTGATTGTGGCCAATTCCGATTTCATTCGTCGTCGAGTTGCAAAGTCGTGGGGTCGGGATGCACGTGTGATTCATCCGTCCGTAGACCTTGCCGCGTTTACACCTGGTGATCCCAATGCGGTTCAAGACTTTTATTTGTCCGTCGGTGAATTGGTAAGCTACAAGCGGCCGGACGTGCTGGTAGACGCGTTTAATCAATCGGGCAAAGCTTTGATCATCATTGGTGATGGTCCCGAACGTTCTGCATTACAAAGCAAAGCCAAGAGCAACATTAAGTTTTTGGGCCGTGCATCGTTTGAAGAATTGCAACAACACTATCAGCAAGCGCGGGCATTGATATTCCCAGGGATCGAAGACTTCGGAATTATACCGTTAGAGTCCATGGCGTCAGGGAGGCCAGTCGTCGCGCTTGGGAAAGGCGGCGCAGTCGAAACTGTGCGTGACGGCATTACGGGCGTGTTGTTCAAGGACTGCACACCGCAATCTTTAAATTCTGCAATTCAGCGCTTAGAGACCGAACTTTTGCCTGTTCTAGAGCCTAATAGTTTGAAAGACCATGCTGCAGGCTTTGGAAAAGAGCGCTTTCGCTTCGAGTTTGCACAATTGGTCCGGGACCACTTGTAATGAACGGGCGCCGATTTGCCGGGAAAAGCTTTGCTTCCCTTTGTATTAAGATCGGCGCGGCAGGACTGTCTTTTGTCATGTTCGTGATGTTGGCCCGCGCCTTGGATGCAACGCAGTTCGGGCAGTTCGGTTTCGCTTTTTCATTAGCGACCTTTTTGGGTGTCCTTGGGGCTATGGGGCAGCGAAACCTTGTTTTGCGATTTGTGGCAGTCGCGGTGGATCAGGGCGATATAAAAGCAGCGCGCAGAGTTACCCGACATAGTTTTGCGCGGGTGCTTTTGGGAACGGCTTTGATCGTCATTGCATTGCTGGGTGTAAGCCAAGTGCCGTCTTTCAGAACGCAATCCCATGTCTTGATGGCAGCTGCATGTCTGACATTCAGTATCGGACTTGCTGAATTTCAACCGCATATTCAGCGCGCGGCAGGTTCCGTGCTGCGCGCATTGTTGCCCCGCGATATTGCCGCGCGTCTTTGTATGATTGCTTTCGCGAGCAGTGTGATTTTTTTAGACTACCAGGATCTGACGGCAATTGACGCGATCCTCTTTTTTGCAGCCTGCCTCATAATTTTGACAGTCCTTCAGTCCTTCAGCATGGATTTGACCCATCCCAGACATTTCTTTGGCCGGTCTTACACCAAAGATAGCAACCACTTAGAATGGCAGTCCGCGATGTGGGGCTTTTGGGGGAATTCTGTTTTGAATGCCTCTGGACGTAATCTAGCAATTGTCGCGGTCGGATTTTTGATGCCAGCTGTCGCGTTAAGCAGTTTCTTTGCGGCTTTACGCACAGCAATGGTGTTGGAACTGTGTTTGATGGCAATTAACATTGTAGCAGCACCTCTATTGGCCCGCCATCTGCAGGCCGGGCGTAAGTCGGAAGCGCAGGTTCTTTGCCAAAAAGTGACCCTACTAATAGGAATTCCGACCTTTGGCCTTTACCTGATGATCGTCTTGTACGGAGATCAAATCTTAAATTTATTTGGGCCTGGCTACGATATCGCGCATAAAGAGTTAATCATTCTTGCGACAGGTTATTTGATAAGCGCGTTGGCCGGACCTACGGCGCAAGTTCTAGAAATGGGTGGTCAAGAGCGCACATATTTCTGGATGTTGTTATGGACAACAGGGCTGTCTTTGTTGGCAATTGTGGCTCTAACACCGATTTTCGGAACCTTAGCCGCTGCGATTTCGATTTCCACGAGTATGATTTGCCTGAAGTTATGGGCTTATCTACACATTTATCGACATTTTGGGCTCTCGGCAGGAGTCGTCAGATTGAGGACCGCAGTATGACTTTACCAATTAACTTTTTATATTTGGGTGGCGATAAGTGTGGGTCCACTTGGATTCACCATATTTTATCGCAACACAAAGACGTCAAATTGGCACATGCCAAAGAGCTGTTCTACTTTGATCGCTTCTACGACAAAGGCCCTAATTGGTACTTACGCCAATTTCCAAAAGCTGATGCTTCCAAACGTATGGGTGAGATCTGCCACGATTATCTATATTCTGAACGTGCACTGCATCGCATCGCGGCAGATTTGCCTGCCACGGCACAGTTCCTCATTACAGTGCGCAATCCGGTCTCTCGTACGCTGTCGCACTACAAATATTTGCTAAAGATCGGGCGTACCAAACTGTCTTTTGCGGAAGCTTTGAAGGCTTATCCGCAGCTTGTTGATCATTCGAAGTTCGGAAAATACGTGCAACTCGCGCAGGACATTCTTGGGCATGCACGTGTGCATGTCCTGCCATTTGAGCAATTGGCAGAAGATCCTGTTCAGTTTGGTCGGCGTATCAGTCGCGCACTGGACATAGAATTTGACCCAAATCTGTCTTATGCGGATAAGATATTACAGGCACAAGCGGCCCGAAATCCAACCCTTGTTCGACTGTTACGCAATACAGGTTGGGTGGTGAGAAGCATAGGGGCCCCGCGCCTTGTCGGGGCGGTCAAAAGCAGCGCGGCGGTGCATAAGCTGTTGTTCTCGTCGTCAAAGTTAAAGTCGAAACCATCACATGTGACCCCTGAACTTTTATCACTATTAGACTCACAATTTGGCGCTGATCAGGCTCTGTTGAGAGCCTGTGTTCCCGATTTGCAGTTCGCCGCATGAAGATTGTTCTTGCCGCAGTCATGTTTAGCCCAAACTTAGGTGATGGGCTTATTGCTGAATGCCTTGGCGCCGCTTTTCGCGAGGCCGACGCAGAAACTGAAGTCATTTGGTTGGATCTTGCAGGTCGAACAGAGTTTGTGGCGCCTTCCAGTGGGCTGCGCACAATCGTTTTGGATCTGCTTGCGCGTTTGCCAAAGGGAATATCCAACAGATTGGCAGCTACTCTTGTACGGTCTCAGATCCGAAACCGGCTTGCTCCAAATGTTTCGACCGCTCTAAACGGGGCAGATTTGATGGTCATCGGCGGCGGACAATTGCTCGCCGATGCGAATATGAATTTTCCTTTGAAGCTAGCACATATCGTTAAACGCGCCGAAGCGTATGAATGTCCCATCGCGATTCACTCGGTTGGGGTTGCACAGCATTGGTCTAAATCCGGCTTGGATGCATTCGGCCATGTTTTGACCAGCCCAATGCTGCGCTTCATTTCTGTGCGCGATGACCGCTCGGCTAACAATCTGCAGCAACATTATTCCGACCTTGGGCAATCGCCGCCATGCCCTATCACCGTTGTTCCAGATCCAGGTCTATGCGCTGGAAGACTCACACATGTTCCAGATTATGACGTGCTTTCACAAAGACCGAATATCGGTTTGGGCGTTGTCCACCCAGCCGCGCTTGCGACGCATGCAGACACCGGAAGTGTAATGACCGTCGCGCAAATGAGCACTGCCTACATTCATTTGATCACCGCACTAACTGCATGCGATGCCCAGGTGCATGTATTCACAAATGGCTCTGGCGAGGACGAAAAAATGCTTGATACATTATGGCGGCAGGTAGGACGTTATCCCAACGTGCAAAAAGTTGATCGCGTCGGGGATCCTAAACGCCTTGTTGGTTTTTTGAAGGCGATGGATGCAGTCGCGTCGCATCGTTTGCACGCATGTATCGCAGCAAATGCTGTTGGGACGAAGGCAATCGGGTTCCGTTGGGATAAAAAGATCGATGCGTATTTCGAAGGATCGGCACAGCCTAATCTGCTGTTTGATGATGTCCATGCGACGGATCAAATCGTAAAAAAACTGTTGGAACCATGGTGCGATACGGCGCAAACTAAGTTACAGAGCCTCATTCCAAGGGTTCAAAACGGTGCAAAACAGATCTTGGAACTGATTAGAGACTAAGTCCACGCAGGGCGACATGAAAAATGCCTAAAGCAGCAATCGGAACTAGCCGATCGCGCGGAACCAAAGTAGCCAAAACCGGCATGAAGAAAAAATAATATCGCGCATTTTGGAAGGCGTGGGTTATGGACGTGAAAAACAAAACCACCGATGCAAAGGCAATAAGTGTTGCCGCATGTTCGCGAACGGCGTCCCAGGTTTCAATGCGATTGAAAATCAACGCCAGCACAAGCAATGAAAATAAGGCATCTATCCAATAAGCGCCACTATGCAGGCTAAAGAAGTGGAAACTTGCGAAAAAGACAGCAGCTGTTTCCAAGATTGAGTATTCCGGGTTAACGACGTCTCTTGTCCAACTAAAACGGGCTATTTCAGAGCCTATCAACGGAATTTGCGCAGAGTAGCCCGCGGCCATTACCCAGTCTATTGCCAAGCCAACTAAGATTAAACCTAACGGTGCGACCCATTTCAATCCACACTTTTGTAACATTAAAACCGAGCGCCAAAGCAGTATCACGCCCAGATTTGCTTCTCCGGACACCAATAAAAGGCTTATTAGAGCCACTATGAATAGGGCCTCGTCTCGGCGGCACAGATCGACCCGTACCAAACACAAGGGAAATACGAAGAACTCCCAGTAGATCTTGGAAAACAAAAACAGCGTGAGTGGCCAAACCAATGCCAGCCAAAGCGTGTCCCTTGTTATTAGACGCATGACATACAGCGCTGTCACGCAAGCTGCGTTAAACAAAATCAAGCATACACGGACCCAGAGCTCTTCAGTTAGTCCAATGCTCCCTGTAATTTTCATCAGGAATGTTGGCAAAGCCCGCCACTCATCCGGTCTGTATTCTGTTGTAAAAACAGTAACTTGAACAATAAAGCTGATAAGTGCCAACAACAATAGCCAGCCTGCCATGCGGTATGTATGCACATGAGGATTAGGGGCTTCCATGGTGTTGGCTTTCTACGCGGTCGATTAGGGGCGAGCCAAAAGGCCCGCACCCAACTTTAACACGAACTTGGAAATGACGCCAATAGTGTTACGTGCGCCAAACCTTTGTTAACACGCGCAAAGCTTCATTTGTTGCTGTGGTGACAGTCAAATCGCCTGATACATCTTGCCAAGATACATCGCCGTCTATTTGGACCTCGATGATGACCCGCACAGTCGCCGTTTCTGGCGCCCAAGTGCTGTTTGCAGTAACGATTGCATAAATCTCGTCGCCCGCTTTGAATCCATCTAGGCCAGCGCTTTGTCGC
The DNA here is from genome assembly GCA_045106335.1 of Paracoccaceae bacterium. Classification (GTDB taxonomy): domain Bacteria; phylum Pseudomonadota; class Alphaproteobacteria; order Rhodobacterales; family Rhodobacteraceae; genus Aliishimia. Next base: position 25,943 of record JBGCEM010000061.1, read on the forward strand.
CTGACAGTCCGTGATCCATTTGAGCTATTCAGACTTGCTGACAGACCCACAGAGGCGCCAGTTGACCCTGCTAGACCCGCATTGTGACGCACCGCAGCTGTGCAGGCACCGGCTGTGCGTGGTGTGTCAGAGATCAAGGTGATCGCCGTAATCCAACCATTTCCCGGCGCGATCCAACGTTCACCTTCCAACTCAGTGATGCCGGTGGAGGGCGCGATAGGGCCCATTGTCCATGGTCCCGCCGTCGTGCGCTGGGCCAGCATATCTTCGATCCGAAGCGAACTGCTCGAATTCTTCCGCCCCACAAGTGCGCGTCCCATCACAAGGTTCGAGTTGGTCTTAACGACCATTTCAACGGTCGTGTTATTGTGCAGCTGCGCCGCTTTATAGATGGTCGCGGGCGTGTCCGCTGTCGTTTCGATAAACTTGTCGCGGTACTGTCCACTGAAAACCACGCCGGCATTTGGGTCAACTGGCTCAGCATATCCACCAGCCCAATTGATATTGTCCAAATCCGGAGCCTCGGTCGCTGTATAGAAATTTGGCCCAGCACGGAACACGTAAGCGACTGCGTTTTCCTCAACATTTGCTTTTTCGCACCCGATATTTCGGATCGTGGTGTTCATGGCAAAGTTTGAATTCCAATACAAAAGCGAACCGCCGTCATTGATGACGTTGCCGCGGATCCCATCGATCTCACTGTCATAAAGACTCGCGCCTTCAACCTGGATGACTTTGCCTTCTTTTTCGAAATCATAGGCCGACGCGATCATGATATTGCGAATTTTTGTGCGGGCGAAGGACTTGCCCGACACACCGGACTGCACGCCGTCGATTTCGATCACATTAAACCAACCGGTCCCATCATACCGGCGGACAGAGTGGGCGGGAATGTTAAAGTAATAATCCCCGTCGCTTGGATTTGCAGGATCCCCCGTCAATTCTCCGGCATAGTTGTTTGGATCCGTGTCTAACAAACGCAAATTCAGCTCTTTGGCCCAGGCTTCTTTGCGGCCATAAAACCCAAGGATGTGGCCGATCTGCCGACCTTCCAGTGTTCTGGCGCCGCCAAAGTGGTTGTTTTCAGACCATGATCGCCAGTTTTCCAAGAGTATTCCGTAGCAAGGCGATGGGCCGATCAAAGCCTCGGGCGAAAAACTTGAACCCCGTACGTCGCGGCCTCGGATCAGCCACTTGGTGTTTTGATGCGCGGACCAGATACCCCCTGAAATTTCGTAACGAAACCGTGTCGCAGCAGAGCCTTCCAAAGGCAAAATTCCGTTTCCGGTCCCGCTATGACGCAATTGTGCGCCGGACATATCGAAGACGATGCTGTCTTTTTGTTTTGGAACCGGACCCGAGTCGTCAAATTGCGAGATCTTATGCAGCTCGTCCACAAGGTAACGCCCCCGGGCAAAAATCCGAATAGGCCCACTTTCCGTCGCACCAACGGCTGCGATTAACATCTGGTTCCAAGCAGCGGTATCATTTGTGATGCCGTCGCCAACGGCACCAAACGCTTCGGGTGTAAATTGGTGCCGCCCGGCGACATACAGTTTTAGACCACCCTGTGTTATGACATGTGGCGATGCGGCCAGCGGATCAGCGACGCGATAGGTGAAACCACCGTCCGAAACAGATATAATATCTTCGGGAATGGCTTTGGTCGCGCCATTTTCATCCGAATAACTTAGCGTTGTGTTCTGGTACAGGCTTAACGAGGACCCAAAGCGCGGCAACTCATTGCTGACGGGAACGGAATCGATGTCGCGCAAAACCGTGCGCTGATTGGACCGAATCTGAATACGGTATTCGCCGCCCAAAACATAAGCCACTGGAAATTCGCCGCGATCATCTGCGTGCAGCGGGTTGGCGCGCATTTCGGTCAGATCGGGATCCGAAAATATTGGACTAAGCGTATCGCTGCCCTTCAGATACACAAAAAGCCGGGCACCGATTGCGGGTTGCGCCATGTAAGATTGAAGTTGTTTGACCTGAGTCAGATCCAAAAGTCCCATAGAGTGTATCCTCGATAAAGCCGTTGGCCCAAGGATCCAAGCATCCGTCAAACAGGTGGTGTGTGACGGGTGCCTCTGACTTGAGCTATCGTGGGGGACTCTTATGGATTTTGGTTAATTTCCGGCAGCCTCAGCGTTCTGTCCAAAGCGTACGGTGTGTTTATGGGCGTTGAGAAGGGTGTTACTTCCCTGTCCGGGCCAGCACGGCTTGTGCCGTTTTGGCAATGATTGTCAGGTCTTGGGTTAAAGACTGCGAAGCGATGTAGTCCATATCCAACTGAACGCGTTCGCTGTAAGAAATCTCGTTGCGGCCAGACACTTGCCAAAGTCCAGTCAACCCTGGCTTCACACTGATATAACTTTCCGCATAAACACCATATTTGGCCAGTTCAGCCGTCACGATAGGGCGCGGACCAACAAAACTCATCTCGCCGCGCAGAATGTTAAGCAGCTGTGGCAACTCATCCAAACTGCTGCGGCGTAAAAAATTGCCCAAAGGTGTAATGCGCGGATCATGGGTTAGTTTGTGATCAGCTTCCCATTCCTTCGCGGCTTCCGGCGAGTTGCGCAGATATTCCGCCAGATAGTCTTCTGCATTTGGACGCATGGTGCGGATTTTCCAGCACCGGAACCGCATGCCGTTCTGGCCGATGCGTGTATGTCCAAAAAAACCAGGCCCCCCGTCCCGCCGCACAAGAACGCAAAGAATTGCGATCACAGGCAGCACAAACGGCAGTGCGAGAATGGCAAGTATGAAATCCAGGACGCGTTTTCCGCCGCTGGTATATCCGGTATTTTGTGCATCCACCCGAATTTGAACAGGGGTTGGTGCAAAACCGGTGAAATCTGTCATCCGAGCATGTTTCAAGGGGCGCTCCCGATACTTTGTATGCGATGATCCCGGCCCGTTCTGGGCAAGGTTGTTTGGTAAACAGCGTTTCGACTGCTTGAGACCGGAGTGCACGATTCTCGGTTAAAGTTCTCTTACTTGTGGTTGAGGTTTCGATTGGGTGGATCTTGCAAGAAACAGAAAAGCTCTTGGTGTTGTCTACCTACTATTTATGGGTAAGCGGCTGAAACTACGCAGCTTTGCTGAATAAATCGGGTGTTACGTGCATGGGGCCTGCCGTCTTTGTAAAAATCCGGCAAGGTCTTGAAATATCGGGTTTTTCGAAAAATCATTTAAAATTTTACGTAAACCGACGTATTTTCCTTTAACGCCTGCCAAGATCAATCCGTAATGGCATTTGCCCCAAGCGAGATAAGCGACGGTGTTATTTGCGAAATAACCCGGTTCCATCTTGTGACCGGCTGTTCGGCCACAAAAATAACGTCATTCGGTCGCAATTCGAATCGCGTCGCCAGCGTCAAATTTGTGGCTTGCCGCCCATCCAACTGCCAGGCGGTTACTGCGCCAAAGTCCCTGGGGTCTGGCGAGGCGCGCAAGACATAAATCTCGCGGACGTTCCCTGTTCGCGTCGGCACACCACCAGCCGCGCCATAAAGAGCGTCGGCCAAAGTTGCGCGTTGTCCAAAGGGCAGCGGGAAGCGCGCCTGGGTTTTGACTTCACCCGTCAGATACACAAAATCTTGATCCACTGCATTCAGATCCAGCCGCGCCAAATAGTTCGCACGGGCATCGTTTTGCGCATTTCTGCGGATCTCAACTTCGGTGCGAAGTTCATTCAACGCGGTTTGCCGCGCGGATTGCCGGATTTGCGCACTGGCGATCTGCTGTTCGAAATAGGTTTGTGCTTGATCCAAATGATAGGCCGTGTCGACGAACACGCTATCGCCATCCATTAAAGTAAGTTTGGCAAGACCCTTATCCGAGTACAGTTCAGACAATGGAATTTGGTACAATTGCCCGTCGCGGTACAGTCGTACAGATGCAAGTTCCTGATCCAAAACATCAATTCCGCCTGCTGCTGCCAAAGCTTCGTCCAAGTGTACAGGGCGCAACTTAATCGGGATAATCGTCGGTTTGCCAACTGCGCCGCCAACAGACACTTTTTTTGAGTTAAATTCAGCGATTTCCAGGCTGAACGTCGGATCGATTTGATTGGCGACCAGGCGTTGGAACAACATGTCCTCGACCTCTTCCAAGGTCATTTTCGCGACGGGAATGCGCCCGACATTGGGCACCGCAATTGCGCCGTCATCTTGCACTGTATAGCCTTGGCGGCTGTTTGAGGCAGCCAGCAGACCTGTCAATTGCTCAACAGTGGATCCAATCTGTGGGGTTGCAATTAAAATCACGTCACCGACCCCGATCAAATAGGGTTTAGGCTCTGGTTTTGACGGCAGCCGCATTTTCAAAGCATTTGGTCGCGCGCCGGGATTGAAACTGGGCGATGGCAATGCACCTGCGCCGCGCACAGCGCCGCTGCTGCCCGCCGTTTGGAAAAACACGCCTGGCAATGTCTTGGGCTGAAAGTCGGAACGGTTCGCGGCCAATATCGTTTCGGACGACATGGCGATGACACGTACCTTGCTGTCCGTTCCAGACAATGGGTTTACGGACGGCGAATGATATGTCGCGCCGCAAGCCGAAAGGGTCAGAACTGCAAAACTTAAGACAATCGGTTTCATACCGCGCCCTCCGTCCGCAAAGGACCAAGGCCGGATGCGAAACCTTGTGTTAGTTGTTGATCGCGGTTGTTGAGGTCGTTGATGTTGTGCTGGCCGAAGATTGGCTGCCGCCTCCGACCACAACAGCCGTTCCGATCACAGTTGCTGCGTTGCCGCGTTCCTGCTGGAGGCTGCCCAAATTGCTTGTGACTTGGGTGCGTGGACGGCTTTTGTTGCCCAAGGATCCCAATGCAATGGCGCCCAAGACAAGTCCGGCCCCCGCTGCTAACGGATTGAGGGTTCCCAATCGGGCTCGATCCACGCGACCGACCCCTTCGTCGTCTGACGGTGTTGGAACGACAATATCCTGAGCTAAGGCTGACGTGCTGGTCAGCGAAATTGCTAGAACTAAAGTTAAGATTTTCATTCAGATCACCTAAAAGCGCTAAGGGTTTGGTCCAAGCCGCTGACCACTGATTGGTCTTATCAATCTGTATCGCAAACATCGGTAAATCAGTCCTTAATTCTTTCGACAAGCAAAGGCCCGTTTTCAGGCCCCACCCATTGTCGAGATTTGCGTAAAATGCCCCTGGGTCCGAACCAGTACTGGTTTTCGAACTGCAGATCGGTGGACACACAGGTTTCGGTGATGTGCCTGGCACGGGTACCGTGAAACAGTGTCTGCAGGGTCTGTGTCCCGTGCGTGGTGTAATCGCAGATAAAAGCGCGCGTGACTGTCTGGTCTTCACCGTCCAGATATTGATGCAAGCGTAAGGCCTGTTCCCGATGACCTTTCAGCGCAGAAACCACCTCATCCAAATCAGCAGCCATCAGATCATTACCTAGACCGCGGGTGGTGGACAGCGCGCCATTCCGAAAGCTGACGGTGATCCCGTCTTGCGTGACCCAAGTCTGATGACCTGCCCTGGTGCCGACTTGCCCGGCAACTGCTTGCGCGCCGCGCTTTGGCAGCTCTAACAGCAAGGCGGCCCCGTCTATGCCTGCAAGCGCGTC
>JBGCEM010000062.1:0-3548 GCA_045106335.1 Paracoccaceae bacterium
TTCATCTCATGATTTTCCAAAGCGGCCCAGCATCTGTTGGGCCGCTTTTCGCATTCGATATTCTGACCCGATCTAAGACGTCGTTTTTGCCAACCACTCTTTGCCTTTCAGCATGGCATTCCAATAGACCCAAGGTAGCACCGACTTCTTCAGGAACCATGCCGCGCGCCTTGGCTTTGTGCTGTCCCACGGAAAGCTGGGCATGAGTTTTCCACCATATCCGAATTCTGCCAGAATGATCTTACCGTGCTCGACCGTCAGCGGGCACGATCCATATCCATCATAGGCTTGCGGCATCGCGGCGTTCTTCATTTGTGCAATCAGGTTGTCAGCCACGATAGGCGCTTGTTTGCGCGCGGCAGCTGCTGTTTTGGCATTGGGGGTGGAGGTCACGTCGCCAAGGCCAAAGACGTTCGGGGCGATGGTGCTTTGCATCGTCGCTTGGTCAACAGCCATCCAGCCACCCTCATTTGCCAAAGGACTCTCCTTGATAAAGTCCGGCGCGCATTGGGGCGGGCAGACATGCAGCATATCAAATTTACGCTCGATCAGTTGTGGTTCTTCACCTTCTTTGGTCACTTTGAAAGTCGCGGTTTGATTGGGGCCGTCGACCTTTACCAAGTTGTGTCCAAAGTCGAGGTTGATGCCGTAGCTGTTTACGTATTCCATCAAAGGCGGCACATAGTCTGCGCAGCCAAACAGGACCGGCCCCGCATTGCAGAACGACACATTGATGTCTTTAATTTTACCCGCTTGCGTCCACGTAGAGCACGACAAATACATGGCCTTTTGCGGCGCTCCTGCGCATTTAATCGGCATTGGGGGCTGGGTGAAAATCGCTTCTTTGCCGCGCATTTTCTGAACCAGATCCCATGTGTAGGGCGCAAGATCATAGCGGTAGTTCGAGGTCACGCCGTTCTTGCCAAGCGCATCCTCAAGCCCCTCAATCGCGGCCCAGTCAAGCTTGAGCCCTGCGGCAACCACAAGATACTCATAGGTGAAGGTTTTGCCGTCTTCGAGCGTGACAGTGTTCTCATCTGGTTGGAACGACGCAACGGCCCCTGTGATGTGTGTCACATACGACGGCATGACGCTGGCTGTGGATCGTTTGGTTTCTTCTTTCTTGAAGACGCCAGCGCCAACCATTGTCCAACCTGGTTGGTAATAATGGGTCGCTGAAGGTTCGATAATCGCGATTTTCAGTGACGCATCCCGTTTGTGCAGACTAGCCGCCGTTGCAATACCTGCAGCCCCGCCCCCAACGATAAGAATCTGATGATCTGCCATGATGATACGGGCCTCCCAACCCTTGCCCTGACGAGCGTTAAAGTTTGTTGATTGGCACCTTCAGGTAAATGCCCCCATCCGTATCAGGCGCGGGCATTTTTCCGGCATTCATGTTCACCTGAATGGACGGAATAATAAGTTTCGGCATTGCCAATTGCGTATCCCGCTTGGTGCGAAAATCAACAAACTCTTCTTCGGATTTACCACCGCCGACATGAACATTTTCGGCCTTTTGCTCCGCTACGGTCGTTTGCCAACAGAACGTATCCCGCGATTTGGTTTTGTAGTCGTGGCACAGGAACAAGCGCGTCTCATCAGGCAATACTAAAATGCGTTGGATCGAAGCATACAGATCGGTTGCAGAGCCGCCCGGGAAATCCGCACGCGCGGTGCCAAAATCAGGCATGAACAACGTATCACCAATAAATGCAGCATCGCCGATAATGTAAGTTACGCAAGCAGGGGTGTGCCCCGGAGTGTGCATCACCGCTACATCAAGGTTACCAATGGCAAAGACGTCCCCGTCCGCAAACAACCGATCGAACTGGCTGCCGTCCATCTCGAACTCGGTGCCTGCGTTGAAGATTTTGCCAAAAACCTTTTGCACAGCTGCGATGTTGGCCCCAATTGCAATTTGTCCCCCGAGCTTTTCGGCCAGATAGGGTGCCGCAGAAAGGTGATCGGCGTGTACATGGGTTTCAAGTATCCACGCGACCTGCCAGCCGTTTTTCGTGATCTCGTCGATCAGCATATCGGCGTGGGTCGTATGGGTGCGGCCTGCCGCCGCGTCGAAATCCAAGATGGAATCGATAATTGCCACGGCGTTTGAGGCTGGGTCCTTAACAATATGACAGGCTGCGTTCGTGGCCTCATCAAAGAACGTGTGAACCTCGGGGACGGTCTGATACATATTCTAGAACTCCACAACAGCGCGGATCGATTTGCCTTCGTGCATTAAATCAAACCCGTGGTTGATGTCCTCAAGCTTCAATTTATGAGTGATCATAGGGTCGATTTCGATCTTGCCGTCCATGTACCAATCCACAATTTTTGGTACGTCAGTGCGCCCAGATGCGCCGCCAAAGGCCGTGCCACGCCAACTGCGCCCGGTGACCAATTGGAACGGTCTTGTGCTGATCTCGGCCCCAGCCGGGGCGACGCCGATAATGATGCTTTCGCCCCATCCTTTATGCGCGCATTCCAGCGCCGTGCGCATGACGCTTACGTTGCCAGTGGCATCGAATGTGTAATCCGCACCACCGCCTGTCAACTCAACCAGATGAGCAACCAGATCACCTTCAATTTTGGAGGGGTTCACAAATTCGGTCATGCCAAACCGCGTGGCCATCTCGATCTTACCGTCGTTTAGATCAACGCCGACGATTTGATCCGCACCCGCAAGGCGTAAGCCTTGGATGACATTGAGGCCAATGCCCCCAAGGCCGAAGACCACGCCAGTCGATCCGATTTCCACCTTGGCGGTATTAATAACCGCCCCGATACCTGTCGTGACACCGCAGCCGATGTAGCAAATCTTATCGAACGGCGCGTCCTTGCGCACTTTCGCGAGTGCGATTTCAGGAACAACGGTATGGTTGGCGAAGGTGGAACACCCCATGTAGTGGTGGATTGGCGTCCCATCGAGCATCTTGAAACGGGTCGAGCCGTCAGGCAGAAGTCCCGCCCCTTGGGTGCTTCGGATCTTCTGGCACAGGTTGGTTTTCGGGTTGAGGCAGTATTCGCATTCGCGACATTCAGGCGTGTAAAGCGGGATCACGTGATCGCCGACCTCAAGGCTCGTCACGCCTTCGCCGATCTCAATAACGATGCCCGCGCCCTCGTGTCCTAAGATTGCAGGGAAGATACCTTCGGGGTCATCTCCAGATCGGGTGAATTCGTCGGTGTGGCACAGACCTGTGGCCTTGATCTCAACCAAGACCTCTCCGGCGCGGGGGCCGTCCAATTCGACGTCCATAACTACCAATGGTTTTCCAGCCTCAAGGGCGACGGCGGCACGTGTACGCATTTCTGCTCCCAAAAAATTACTTGATCTTTCATCTGATTCACTCTCATCTTGTGAGAAGTAGTCTCGCAATACAAGAGTACTCATTGAAATGCACCTCGAACGCCTCATCAGTTTGCTCGAAATTATTGCGGTAATCGGTCGTCCCGTTTCTGCGACAGAAGTTCAAACGGCCAGCGGAATACCAAAACCGACTTGTTACCGGCTGATGCAAACTTTGCATGAACAAGGGTTGATC
>JBGCEM010000063.1:0-50620 GCA_045106335.1 Paracoccaceae bacterium
TGATGCGCTTCGATCACTTCTATGTCGAAATCTTCGTCTAATGCTGCGGCCACTTGCCGAGTCAATTGCACCAACAAATTGACCCCCAAGCTCATGTTGCCTGCACGCATTTGGACACAACCCTTGGACGCTGGGGCCAAAGCCGCGATGTCAGTTTCGGTCAAACCAGTTGTCCCAATAATATGCGCAGTGCCATGTGTGGCGGCGAAATCGGCAAAAGCCAGCGTCGCGGATGGTGCGGTAAAATCGATCACAGCATCTGCGTCAGCAATCGCAGCCTCGGCGTCTTGCGTGACGACCAAGCCAGTCGCCGCACCCCCCATCGCGACACCCAGATCTTGCCCAACCCACGCATGGCCTTCGCGCTCAACTGCGCCGACAAGCATAGCGACCTCCGACTGTGCGATAGTCTGCACCAACATTTGTCCCATGCGACCCGACACTCCCGTGACGGCCAATTTTATAAGCTTCGACATGACCAGACCCCAGTGCTTCCCTGCAAACGTTTTCCTGTAAACCGCCATAACGCTTGGCAAACCCAAGGCGCAAGCTTAGATGGACCCTATGGGAAAGAACAAACATCACGATGGCCCTGGGCCAAGTCAGCGTCAACTGCGTGTGGGCGAGCTGATCCGCCGCACATTGGCACAAGTCCTTGCACAGGGCGATGTGCATGATCCGGACCTAAACCGGCTGTCCATTACTGTTGGCGAGGTGCGCACATCGCCAGACCTGAAAATCGCGACGGCCTATGTGATGCCTTTAGGTGGCACCGCGCAGGATGAAGTGGTCGACCTACTGGCGCGCAACAAAGCCGAGCTACGCCGAATGATTGGCAAAAAGCTTGCGATGAAATACACGCCCGATCTGCGGTTTCGGCTGGATGATACTTTTGATCGCATGGATGACACGCGCGCCATGTTCTCGCAGGAAGCGGTCACCCGAGATCTGGACACATGAAATGGGCTGCTGTGCTTGTGGCACTATTTTGGGCCTCAAACACAGTCGCAGCGCCAGAGTGTCGGGATATTGAATTCCGCGATCAAAGCTACACGATTTGCCAAATAGACTTGACCCGCGATACGCTACGGCTGTTTTTACGGCGCCCAGATGGCGGGCCGCATGGCAGCTTTTCCAGCATCAACAAAGCCTTAGCCCCCAACGACATGCATCTGAGTTTCGCGATGAATGCCGGGATGTATCACAGGGATCGGTCCCCCGTGGGGCTGTATGTCGAAGACGGAACCCAAGAGCAGCGCTTGATCACCTCACCCGGTCCCGGAAATTTTGGGCTACTGCCCAATGGTGTGCTTTGCCTTCAGGAAGAGGCCGCGCACGTCATTGAAACCCTCAGATTCCAACGTGAAAACCCGCCCTGTACATCGGCCACCCAATCCGGACCGATGCTGGTGATTGACGGCGCGCTACACCCGAGGTTTCTGATAGACAGCACCTCGCGCTATGTCCGTAACGGCGTGGGCACCAGCACCGACGGCAAGACGGCGATCTTTGCGATTTCCAACCGCCGCGTAAGCTTCCACGAATTCGGCAGCTTGTTTAAAGACGCGCTGAATATACCAAACGCACTGTATTTTGATGGAAACATCTCGCGCCTGCACGCGCCATCTTTGAACAGATCGGACGCTGGGTTTGCGATGGGCCCGATCATTGGAACAATCGGCCCCCGCAACGACTAAAGCCCTTATGACTTGGCGTCGTCCTCTTCTTCTGGATCATTTGGCAAGTTGAAGAAACTGTCCGCATCCACCGAGCTTAGATCCGGCTCTGGTTCAGGACGATCATCCTCCAACGTGAAAGTCTCAAGCCCTTCAATTGCCGTGGGAATCTTTGGCTCAGCGTCCATACCCAGGCTTTGTTCCGTGCTCACCAGTTTGCGACGCTCGTCATCATTCATGACCTCACCCGCCGCCGCTTTCTTGGCCGCCGCTTTTTGCACGGCCATGTCCAATTCGGTCTGCTTGGTCAAACCCAAAGCCACAGGATCCACCGGCTGAATGTTAGAAATATTCCAGTGCGAGCGATCCCGAATGGATTGAATAGTCGGCTTCGTTGTGCCCACCAATTTCGAAATCTGACCATCGCTCAGCTCTGGATGGAACTTCACCAGCCAATAAATCGCTGCAGGACGATCCTGACGCTTAGACAAAGGCGTATAACGCGTCCCGCGACGCTTTTCCTCGCCCACTGCCGCTGCATTAAACTTCAAATTCAGCTTATGCAGAGCGTTCTTTTCGGCCTTTTCGATATCTTCTTGCGTTAACTGGTTGTTCGCCACCGGGTCAAAACCTTTAACCCCCGTCGCCACATCCCCATCCGCAATACCCTGCACTTCCAACTCGTGCATACCAACAAAATCAGCAATCTGTTTAAAGCTGATCGTGGTGTTGTCCACCAACCAAACAGCGGTCGCTTTAGCCATCAATGGTTTCGCCATGGGTCGTCTCCTGAAGCGCATATCTGTCCCGACGCCAGAAATCGGCGATCCCGGGTCTGAGCGGGACGAGTTTCCATTGTCGGGGAACTTGAGCAGGGTATACTCTGACAAAACACAATTGGAAAGAGTGTTATGCGCAGCATCCTTATCTGGCTTTTCAGCGCCGGCCTTGCCTTTGCAAACGGCGAAAAATCAGGCGAATTTGACTATTATGTGCTCGCCCTTAGCTGGTCGCCCAATTGGTGCGAATTGGAAGGCGATGCCCGCAACTCTCCACAATGTGACGCAAAACACGATCACGGCTGGGTTCTGCACGGGCTCTGGCCGCAATTTCACAAAGGCTGGCCCGCCTTTTGTCCAACCACACAACGTGCGCCCTCGCGCGCAATGACCAAAGATATGGGCGACATCATGGGCACCTCTGGACTGGCCTGGCATCAATGGAAAAAGCACGGCACTTGTTCTGGTCTTTCGGCCCGCGATTACTACGCACTTTCACGCGACGCCTATCAAACTGTCACCCGCCCACAAATTTTCCGCAAACTCGACAGGTCCGTGAAACTACCAGCCGCCGTGGTCGAAGAAGCGTTCCTCAAAGCCAATCCAAACTTCGATCCAGACGGCGTCACCATAACTTGTAGATCCGGCCACATCCAAGAAGCTCGCATTTGTCTCAGCAAGTCGCTAGATCCCGTCCCCTGCGGCCAAGACGTCATCCGCGACTGCAAACTTAAAGACGCCCTCTTTACGCCCATCCGCTAACAACGAAGACCCAGCTTCACTTAGCTCTTAAACTCTGGGGGTTTGGGGGCTAGCCCCCAACCTTCAAGACGATCTTGCCTATATGCGCCGAGCTTTCCATCCGCGCATGCGCAAGTGCGGCGTCTTTCAATGCGAATTCTTGGTCCATCACAGGTGCCACACGCCCAGAGTGCAACAACGGCCACGCGTGATCGCGCAAATTCGCCGCGATCTTTGCCTTGGCCAAATCACTTTGAGGCCGCAACGTGGATCCGGTGATCGTCAACCGACGCATCATCAGTTGGGCAAAATTCAACTCAATCTTGGGCCCTTGCAAGAACGCGATTTGAACAAGCCGCCCATCATCTGCCAGCGCTTTGATATTGCGCGGCAAATACGGCCCGCCGACCATATCCAGAATAAGGTCCGCGCCGCCTTCCGCGCGCATCAACTCGACGAAATCCAGGTCTTTATAGTTCCACGCAACTTCCGCACCCAAAGCCATACAGGCCTGGCATTTCGCGTCCGTACCCGCTGTTGTAAATACCCGCGCGCCCATCACATGCGCCAACTGGATCGCCGTCGTGCCAATCCCACTGGACCCGCCGTGAACCAAAAACCGCTCGCCGGCTTGCAAGCCCCCGCGCGTGAAAACATTGGACCAAACGGTGAAAAAAGTCTCGGGCAGACAGGCCGCTTGTTTTAAACTCAACCCATCCGGTACGGGCAAACAATGCGCAGCCGGGGTGGCGACAAATTCGGCATACCCTCCTCCGGGCAACAGCGCGCAAACTTTATCACCCAACTTCAAGCTGTCGACACCTTCACCCAAGGCGACCACTTCGCCGGACGCCTCTAGCCCAGGCAAATCGCTGGCCCCCGGGGGCGGTGCATAGGATCCCGCGCGCTGCAACGCATCGGGGCGATTGACGCCTGCATACGCGACACGCAGCACCACTTGACCATGCCCCGCGACTGGGCGGTCGCGTTCCACCAATGTCAAAACTTCCGGGCCGCCGGGCTTTAAAATTTCAACGGCTTGCATGGTTTGACCTGTCATCGGGGATCCCTTTCGAATTGCTCAAAGGTCACCCTAAACTTCAAGGCGCGGGCCACAAGGGCAAAGGCGAATGTCTACCGGTGTGGCGGCACCCAACGTCCCGGCAAGTCAGATCCGGATGGGCTCATTGGCGCCCGCACCCGCCCCATCAACCAGTCCGGCCCCGCCATCAAACGGCCCAGCACTGGGTTTTTACGGATCTGCGATTTCACTTTTTCAAACTGCATCACGTTCTCGATGCGCCGGTCCAGAAACGCCCATGTGTCCGCATGACCTACACTGTCATCGCCTAACCAGAACAAGACCGTCGCGCCGTAAACGCCGCTTAGTGTCGCCCGTTTGGTGTACCAATTCACGTCCTCTGAGCTATCGCCGAGGGCTGTCCAGATCTTGTCCGCTGTGCCCCAAATCGCCTTCGCCCCATCCGACGCGTAGATCGGCAGGGCAAACAAAGTCGTGCCACGACGGACCGCCTCTTTGTCTTCAACGGCTTCAAGGCGGAACCGAACTGCCGCGGCGATTTTGTCCCGATAGCGCATCTGCGACATGTCAGTGGCACGCATTTTCTGAACCATTGCCACGTCGCCGCGCGCATGAAAGGTCAAAGCCAGATCAACAGCGCCGCGTGGGCAGGCCATGCGTGCCGCCTGTGCATCGACACCACTATCTGCGACGGCAGCTGCAAAGGTCGCCTCGGACCAGCCATCAAACGGCACATGCAGCAAGGCTGCGTCCAGTAAGGTTTCGTTTAAACTGTCATAAGTTTCGTTCATATGTCCCTCGGCGCACGCTGTATATTGGATACTAGACAATATAGGGTCAGGTTGCTATACGGCCACTTCCTGCAAATCCTTGCAACTTAACTCTAGAAAGGTGGTGACAACCACATGCAGGTTAGTGTTCGCGACAACAATGTCGATCAGGCGCTTCGTGCCCTGAAAAAGAAGCTGCAGCGCGAAGGCGTTTTCCGTGAAATGAAGCTTAAGCAACATTTCGAGAAACCGTCCGAGAAAAAAGCGCGCGAGAAAGCTGAAGCGATCCGCCGTGCCCGGAAACTGGCGCGCAAGAAAGCCCAACGCGAAGGTATGATGTAAGTCAGCCTGAAGTTTCGGCGTAAATCCAAACCCTTAGGGGTTGGTCAGAATTCAAGACAGCGCCTTTTCGCATGCGGAAGGGCGCTTCTTTTTTGGGGCTTCGTCGGATATCCCTAGGGCAAGACGCGCTATCATGAGGACATCATGTTTTATAATATTCCGCTAAAATGGGCGTTGCATGCTGTGTTGGCCTTTGGGTTCATGGCGGCATATTACGTCGCGATGTTGCATCCCGAAGCGTTCCCCTACCGGTTTGCGGTCGAGGACGGGCCGATTGAATATCTGACAGCCATTTTGATTTTTTGCGCCGCACTGATTCTATTGGCATTGTCGGGCAAGGTGTCTGGGCGCAAACGCATCCTGCTGATTGTCTATGCATTGGTCTTCACACTTGCCGCTGGCGAAGAAGTGTCCTGGGGACAGCGCATTTTTGACATCGAAAGCAGTGAGTTTTTTCTGGAAAATAACTTCCAAGGCGAGACAAATTTTCACAATCTCGTCGTTGGGGATGCGCATTTGGCCGAATTCGTGTTTGGCACCGGCCTATCCATTTTGATCATGCTGTATTTGCTGCTGCTGCCGGCGCTTTATCCTCGTGCTGCTTGGGTTCGCAGCTTTTGCGAACTACTGAGCGTGCCGGTGCCACCGGGCTATATCGGATTCTTGGCGGTACTGGCCTCTGTGTTTTGCGCGTGGATTGATCTGGACCGCCAATGGGAAATCTACGAATTCGCGTTTTCAGTCTTTGTCTGTTTGATTTTTCTCAACCCGGCCAATCCTAAAACATTCAATTTAAGCCAATAATTCCTTGCTCAATTACACTGGAAGTTCCGTTGTCTTGAAAACAGTCCGCAGCGCAAAGCTTGACTGCATCTGCGCGACGCCGGGCAAGCGCGCCAAGTGCTGACGGTGAATGCGGGCGAAATCATCCGTGTCTTCTGCGACGACTTTCAAAATGTAGTCCGCTGTTCCGGCCATCAAATGGCATTCCAAAACATCCGGGATCCGCGCAACCGCTTTTTCAAATACGGCCAAGACATCCTCGGTCTGACCACGCAGTGTGATTTCAACAAAAACAGTCGTAGGCACGCCCAACTTACGGGCATTCAACAGCGCGACATAATCGCGGATAAACCCTTCCTTTTCCAAGCGCTGTACACGCCTATGACAGGCTGACGGGCTTAGATTGGCGTGCTCGGACAGCTCTGCGTTCGACATGCGCCCTTTGCGTTGCAGTGCCCTTAAAAGCCGCCTGTCCACTTCATCAAGTTGCATTGTCATGCAGACCTTTTGCGTAATTTAATCCGTTTTTCGAAGTTCTTTGCACAAATACCTGTCACCACGCCATCACATTCGCAAGAACTTTGCGCGGGCGATATTCGATATTTATATAGACCTATACGCAACAAGAGACCGTGATGCATATTGGATGTCCAACAGGAATCAAACCTCAAGAGCATCGCGTTGGCTTAACACCCAATGCTGCGCGCAAAGCCTGCGAGGACGAGTCACAGCTTCTGAACGGATAAGACGTGCATCCCGGCAAGTTGGCCTATTTCGATGTCGGCAAAGCGCTGGGCCCGGACGTGATTTCGTCGAGCTTGGCCCAGCAAGCACCCTGCTTAAACTTTGGGAACAAATGCCCTGCCACGCTGCGCGTTCTGGGCATATTTTCGCTGAAGGATGGCTGAGGTATAAGGCAGCGTGCTGTAAAAGCATAAAAAAACCGCGGGGTCCGGTCATCGGCGCCCCGCGGTGATCAAAGTTATTCAGCTTCAGCGTGCTTTCAGCGCATCGCGAATTTCCGTCAGCAACTCTTCTTGGGTTGGACCTGCCGGCGCTTCTTCGACTTCTTCCACAGGACCCGTTGCGGCGTCTTTGGCGCGGTTCACAGCTTTGACCAGCAAGAAAACGACCCAGGCCACGATCAGAAAGTTGATCAGCGCCATGATGAAGTTACCATAGGCAAAGATCGCACCATCTTCACCTTCACTGAGGCGGAAGCCCATCCCGGAAAAGTCAATTCCGCCCATGAACAGGCTGATAATTGGGTTGATCAGATCGTCGACCAAAGACGTCACAATTGCGGTGAATGCAGCACCGATGATGATACCAACGGCCATGTCCATGACGTTGCCTTTGGCGATAAAATCTTTGAACTCTTGAATCATTGTGTAGTTTCCCTCTTGGCTACAAGTGAAGCGACTGTTTTTTTATGTTCGCTCACACACTTCGACTATCACATCTTCGCACAGCGTTAACGCTGTTTTTAGGGGGAAATCGCATTATTTTTGACCCATACAACCGACAGGAGTAAGCATGTCAGATCTTTCGAGTTTTCCTATTGCAAAAAGATGGCCAGCAGCTGATCCAAGCGTGCTGCAACTTTATTCATATCCAACGCCCAATGGCGTCAAAGCGTCCATCGCTTTGGAAGAAATGGGCATCCCCTACGAAGCACATCTGGTCACATTGTCAGATGTGGATGTCAAAAGCCCCGAATTCTTGTCCTTGAACCCCAACAATAAGATCCCCGCCATTGTCGACCCGAATGGACCAGATGGCACACCGATTGGACTGTTCGAAAGTGGCGCGATCTTGATCTATTTGGCCGAAAAAACTGGCCAATTGATAGGCACAAATGCGACGCAGAAAGCGCATACAATCCAGTGGCTGATGTTTCAAATGGGCGGTTTGGGGCCCATGTTGGGACAGCTTGGGTTCTTCTGGAAATTTGCCGGGTCCGAGTGGGAAGACAAGCGCCCTCAGCAGCGCTATGTCACGGAAGGTAAACGGCTATTGGCTGTCTTAGAAAAGCAGTTGGATGGGCAAGACTGGATCACCGGATCCTATTCAATAGCGGATATCGCCATTGCCCCATGGCTGCGCGCGCTTGATTTTTATGGTGCCAAGGACGTTCTGGGCTGGGAGGATCATCCCAATCTGGTGGCTTATTTGGACCGTTTCATGGCGCGGCCCGCCGTCGGCAAGGCGATCAACATTCCGCCGCGACCCTGAGATTTTGCGCGGGGTGGTTTTCCCCGACCCCGCGCAATTCTTTAGCTGTTCGGAAAGTAGTCTTCACACACCCCATCCCGGTACACATCCGCTGTGCAACAATGCAGCCCGCCGCCAAACGCATAGGCTTCGCGCAGCTCGACTTCGACGACGTTCATGCCCAATTTGTCCATCTGCTCGGCTTGGTACACTTCCGATTTCTCGACACAGACAGTTTTCGGATCAAGAACAAGCACATTCATCGACAACCAAGTTGACGAATAACACAGCGGCGGCGGCGTATTATGCGCCGGTTGCGCTGCGTCGACGATTTCCCAGCCGTTGCGTTCAAACATCGTGCGTTGATCCGTTGGCAGGCGACGTTGTGGGTTGTTCAAAATTAACCCCGGGCGCAACGGCGTGAAAGTCGCGTCAATATGAATGGGATAGGGATCGCCGGGAAAGTTCACTGTGTGCACCCGGTGGTCTGGAAAATGCCGTCGCAACCACTCGATCCCTTTCAAATTCGTAGTAAATCCGTGCTGGACCACCAGATCCTTACCGAATCGCAGCACATCCGCCGCATCGAACAAAGGCTCTTCTTCAGTTGTGACAAAGAACTTATCCGCCGCCCATTGCAGGCGTTTTTCCACACCAATCTTATCGCTCAAGTAATCAGGATGGTAATCCGCATTGGTCAATCTTGGCTTTGGGGCAGCTTCGTGACGGAAATTCGGATCCTCTTCCCAATATTTCTGCAACAATGGACGATAGTTAAGATATTCAAACCACCGGCAACGATAGGACATCGTCGCTTCCAAGATCTCATGGCCAACTGTCAGCAGAACATCGCGCGGCGGCATGCACCCAAACTGACTTTCTGTATGAAAATCCGGGGTCGTCACCGGCAGCGCGTGGTCAATCGAGTTGGGACGATCCACGCGAATTCCGCGTTCTTGCAATTGCCCCGCGAACGTATCCAACAATTCATTCGCCCGGTCGATCGTTTCTTGTGGTCGTCGCCCCCATTGGCCACGCATGTCGCTATCTTCAGGAACTTTTGCATCCAGCGCAGGCTCTTCCGGCGGGATGTGGCAATCATCCGCACGACCCACGATCACGTGACGCAATCTGTCCCATTCGTTCCAGCTTTTGACCTGCGTAGTTTCGGGCGACCAATCGTCCATGCCATTCCTCCTTGGTTTTTTGAGGGCTCTAAAGCGCCCTGCCCCTTGAGGCTAGTATGAATGCGACGCGCTAGGGCCCATTTCGCGGCACTCTTTATAAATCTGTTAAGATACGCTGTTCTGCGGCGCTTAAGCAGATTAAGTTAACAGCGAATATGACAAACGAAGTTGACACATTTGGAGGTCCGCCCATGAACTTAGGATTTGCAGCAATCGCGCTGTCCATTATTTGCCTGATCGCCGCTCTTGGGTTTGGCGCGCCGGTTTGGGTGAATATTTTGGGGCTGGTCTCTGGTTTTGCGGGGTTGTTCTTGCTAAGCCGAGCGCAGAAAAAGGGCGGCGGCAGCTAGTCTTGTACAATTCTTCTGCCCTTCCTGCGCGTGAATTTAAAACAACCGCCTGATCGGAGGGTATGTCTGTGAAGATTGTCAAATGGGTTTTGTTGCTTACGATCTGGACGGTCATCGCTTCGTTTCTGCATTATACTCTACCGCAAAAAGACATTGTTCGCGTGACCGACACAGAAAATCGCCGGGTCGATTTTGGTGGGAATTCTATGTTTTGGGCAGGGGCTGACAGCGGAAATGCCACCCAAGGCGCTGACCGCGACGTGTTTTTCATTCAAACGGTGCAGGCCAATGGCGATGTCATGGTCTATCGCAACGAAGATACGGCCTTGGGCTGGCCCCCCTATTTTAAATTTGACACACAAGACCTGCAAACCGAAGCCGCCGATCTAAGATCAACGCCAGAAGCCGCCAAATGGGCGATGATTACCCACTATGGATGGCGGAACGTTTACTTCACGATTTATCCAAATGCGATTTCGATCGTTCCAGTTTCAGGACCGGATGCCGAAAAGCCGATTCCGTGGGTGAATATCGCCATTTTGTCCACGCTGTTGATCATCGGCTATGGGATTTGGGTGCGCTGGCGTCGGTTTCGGGAAAACCGCATCGACCCAACTTTAGAAGAATGGCAAGATAATTTTGAAGCCGTTGGGGATGCCGTCGATGCGAAACGTGGCCGTTTCCGGCGTTGGTTAAACAACCGCGCAAGTTAGCGCGTCAGTCTGCGAAAAGGTCCTCTTTCGCCGCAACTTTCGCGGCTGCATCGACTTCAATGTCTAAGAAGGCGGCGACGGCACGGGCGTTGTCTTCATGATCTGCACCTTCGCGAAGCGTATAGTGGCATTTGAATTCTGTATCAGACAGCCGATCAGATTCGTGCTGTATGTCGTCCCGGATCGTCGGCAGCAACCTGTCTAGAGTTTCCTGGTTCGTGTGATCCCCAGCCAAACCAACACGCTTGGCGTGCCCTTTTAAATAAACATCTGAAAACGAGCATTGAATTTCCAAAATCCTAAGGGACGTCCGCTCAGATGCAACGTCTTTTAAAAGCTCCAAATTCGAGGGATCCAAGCAAATAATCAGCTGATCCTTGTCATAATAATCGAAAAGCATCCGCAGCAAAGCACGTCTATGCCGGTGACGCTTCGCCATAGAGTCCTGAATTCCGCCCAAATCTGGCAGCGCTGTGGCTTCTTCATTAAACAAATACTCAAGAATCGGTGCTGGCGTTGCGGCAGAAGCGGTCGCACAAAACCGTTTGGCCACATGCCATTTTTTGCAAACGACGATCATTAACGCGCGACCTCGGCCAAATGTCGCTTCGCTTTCCCAAAACCGAGGACCAAAACGACGACCAATCCGCCCGCGCCCCGTTAAGAACTCAAACAGTTTGCGCGCTTCATTGGAAATCTGAAATTCAGTTCCTTCAGCCGCATAAAGCAAGCCAAGACGCTGCTTTAACTGTTCCGCTTCCGGACTGATTTTTCGGGCGAACAAAAAATCCTGTCCCAGTAGCAAGTCATAGTGATCATTATAAAAAACAACGGGCATGCCGTAGTCCGAAAACACCAAACAGGTCAAAGTCCGGTTTTGAATTTGAGTGCTTGGAATAAGATGGCGCACGATTGTTTGGAAAAACGTTTCGTCGGGAATCCAAGTCGACTTGAAAAATCGAACAATATCGCGTCGCTTTCGGGCAAATTTCAGTACCATTTCCACGGTGCGCCGTCGCAAGCACCACCATTGGCTGCCAATCATCATCTGTAGATCAGACGGAATTTCGCGGGTCAGACCAAGTCGCTTTTGCAGTTCAAACATTGCATAAAAGCGCTTCTTTTGTGTCCGTTCATTGAACCAGTGGCGATAGATTAAACGCTCTTCGCGCCACCCTGTTTTGATCCACCAACTGTCAAAATAATCAACACTTTCGATGAAATCACAGTCATTGTTGTTCAAGAACTGATGTACGTATTCGGCGGATTTTATGGGCATGCAATCCCCGGACAGCATGTAAAAGTGCGTAGCACGCGGAAACGCATCCAATGCACTTTCCAAAGCATATAACGTCGCCTGCACCAGAGACCATTCGCCCCATCCACATCGCATTTGTTTATGCGCGAAGGTGACAGCCGGATTATCCGCCAGCGCGTTACGCACGGCAAGATAGTCGGATTTTGACGCGGACGCATCAAAGTGAATAGCCATGAAATCGCCGGCCGCGGTTAACCGTTCTGCCTGCTTAATGACAGCATCGGGGTCTTTATGGCACAATAAGATGTATGCAATTTTCGCCATGGCAGATCTGTCACTATTTCTTCAGCCTTGTTAAGTAAGCCATAGTCCTGAAAAGTAACTGAAGAAACAGGTTATCTTTGGATCTCGCGGCCCAAATAGGCATGCAATGGAATTTTGGAGTAGCAATCATGGGTTTTCCGGGAACGTGGATGACCGAAAGCGAAAGTATGGTCTACAGGGTTGTGCCAAAATGTGCGTGCTCGACCATTGGCCAGATCATGTATTACTCCGATCACGGGTCTTTCTTTGACGGCGATATTCATGACGCAAAGACTGGACTGCACAAATGGGCGCTTGAGGGTAGTCAAAAGCCCATCACTAAAAACGTGCGGGCACACAAGTCCTTCGCGTTTACATGTGTTCGCAATCCCTACACGCGCATTCTCAGTTCATTTTTTGATAAAATTTGCGGCATCCAGCGCAACGGGAAGCGATATCGCGGCAATTTGGTTCCTCTTTTGATCCAAAAATATGGGATTGATGTTGGTGGCGAGGACGGGAAACAAGAGTTCGATCAAATCCAAAGTTTTCGTCGTTTCTTGCTGTTTGCGCGCGACACAATCCGATGGCGTCGGCCAATGGACCCAGATATTCACTGGTCAGCCATGTCAGGACATGTTTCGACGTTTATCGCAAACGGCGGTCGCTATGATAAGATTTTTTGGACCGAGACCTTTAATGAAGGCATGTCGGACGTCCTAAGCTCGGTCGATATCGCCAATCCAGTTTCACTGGACGCAATCCCCCGGTTCAATGAATCAGAGAGTCACGGCCCCAAAAGACTGCATGAAGTTTCAGAGTATTTTGACGACCTGTCGATGCATCTTGTCTACGAAATCTTCAAGCGCGACTTCGAACTGTTTCGCTACGACTTTGAAAACCCTGGCAATAAAATGCCTCTAGGTGACATAGACCTTGACGAAGTGCACGCAAAGTTGGGCGAATGACAGCACTGTCTTTGTGCACGACATGTTGATCATAAACAGTCTTACTCAGTGTGGCATCCAACAGATTTCCAAGCGGTGATAACGTCCAGGTATTTTGCATCCAACTCAGGACTTTCGCCTTACGGACATGGACCATGACGGGTTGGTCTTATGCAAGTTGCGGCAGCGGCGATCCTGACGCGAATGCGTGCTTTGCCTGCGGGTTTGACGATTGACTGCGCGCACTATCGTTTTGTGCAAGTGCAATGTCTTCGAACACTGCGAATGTTGCCCGCGCGGCACGCAAGCTTGCTTCGAAACTTACGCTGCCATACTGTTTGCTCAACTGCGACATGACCGCTGGCCAAGCCTCACGCAGGATATCCGTCATTATAAAGCGGCTGGCCCGCAGCACACGTGGATCGGTGCTTTTCGACCAACGTTGAGACAGAACCTTTTTCCCAAAGTGAGATCCAGCGACGACATAAGCCGCCCCCAACGCATTGATAGAGTCATAAGAAGCGGAACACTGTGACAGCTCTGGAACATCACGGCCAAGAACAGACAAATCGTGTTCCAATAACGTCAAAAGAGACTTGTAATCAATAAGATCACAGGTCCCAACGACACCCTGAACGGTTCTAAAGGCCGCCGCATGGGCAGAAAGGAAACCGCCGAAACCGTCCAGCTCAGTCAAATTATATTGTGAAAACGCCGCATCGACACGCATATGCGCTGCCGAAAGATGCTCACGTAGAACGACGCGCGCCGGATCCATCAGCTGACCTGACGATCCGTTAACAAACTGCTTAACACAGCCTGCAAATCACCGACGGAAACGGGTTTTTGCAGCTTGGGTTTGCGCCCCAACGCCGTGGGCAAAGGCGCCAATTCACCGTAGCCAGAAACAAAAAAGTAAGGGATTTCTTTCTTGTCTAAGTCCTGCGTCAATTCCACACTATTGCCGCCGCGCCCTAAATTGATGTCCAAAATCGCAAGCGAGATATCGTGAGAGTCCAGTAAATCACGGGCTTGCTTAAGGTTTGCAGCCATTTCCACGTCATGAAAACCAAGGGTTTTCAAGTTTGACGCCAAGTCCAACGCAATCATGTAATTGTCTTCGACAATCAAAATTGGCTTGGGGTGATGGGTCAAGACTGCAATGTCAGATGCACCCTTAGTCGGCTTTGCACGCGGCACTATGGGATCCAGCGCAGAAAGGTCCGCCAAGCAGTCGCGCGGCAACGTAATTTTCGCAATCACACCACTTGGATGGAACGTCAGTTCACTGGATCCGTTCATTTCATAGGGAATTGCACTGGTGATTAACGTTGTTCCAAAACCCGTATCTTGAGGTTCTTGGACCGAAGGGCCGTTCATTTCCATCCAATTGATCACTGCGCCATCTGGCTGTTCGGACAAGAAAATCCCCACATGACCAGAATCCGTACTCAGCGCGCCGTATTTAGCCGCATTGGTCATCAATTCATGTAAAACCAAGGCCAAAATCGGCGCCTTTTCAGGCGTCAAACCTAAATCAGGCCCAGCCACTTGCACAACACTATCGCGCGTTTCAGTATAAGGCGCGCTTTCAATCTCGATAATCTGTTTTAGCGACACCGGACCGTTCTTTTGATTTGCGCCCAAATCATGCGCACTGGCCAAGGCGTTGATCCGCTGTTCCAAAGCATCAGAATAGCTTTCAAGCGAGGTATTGTGCTTACGTGCCTGTCGCGCAACCGAGCGCACAAGCGCCAAAATATTGCGCACCCGGTGATTAAGCTCATCCACCACCAAACCCTGTTGGCGGTGCATCGCAGCCAGGTAAACCTGCCGTTGATTGGCCGCGATCAAACTTTGGGCAATCCCTTCCAGCAAACGTTGATCTTGATTTTGCCAGGCTTTGGACGTGTCTTTCATGATCTGCTTGTACAAACCAAACGACCCACGCGGATGCAGACGCGCGCGCCCATCGGACGTATCAACATCTTTCTTCGGGGCCCCGGCCCAACGCACAGACTCGGTCATTGGCTTGCGCAACAGACAGATCCATTTCCCGTCATTGCGATCTAACATCATAGCACCCGACACTGTGCGCAGATCCAGACCAGATTGATCCAAATCCGCAATCAATGACTGCGAATGCCATACCCCATCAGGACGTGACGTTGCTTTTGCGTGCAAAGCCTCTAACAGACCGTCCGGCGCAACAACGCCAACTTGCGCGACGTCTTCGCCAACCCCAATCGCAATCCCATCAACTTCAAACTTCTTATAAATTGCCCCAATCGCGTTTTCAGCTTCTTTTAGGAACGATCCCTGCGCACCCCCACTGCCAGCAATCGATTGCGACAACGCGCCAATTTCATGATGCAGGTTTAAGACCTCTTGCCGCGATAAAGATTCCAGTTTTGTCCCAATCAACGGGGCCAAAGCAGCACAAACTTGACGTAAATTTACCGGCGGGACTTTTGGTTTGCGATGATGAAAAGATATAATCCCCCACAGCTTGTCTTCGACCAAAATGCTTAACGTCATCGTCGAACGCACGCCCATATTGCGCAGGTATTCGTTGTGGATTGGCGACACGCCACGCAATTGTGCCAAAGAAATGTCCAATGGCGGCAAGTCTTCAGAACTGGCCAAGATGGGAATCGGTTCGGCATCAACATCCGCTATGAAGCGTAACGGAAACTTCAACATCATCGCCCGCGCCTGGCTCGGGATATCCCAATGTGGAAAGCGCAAACCCAAATAAGGCTCAAGCCCAGGGGCGGCATGTTCGGCAATAACCTCGCCGTTCCATGCGGCATCAAAACGATAAGCCATCACCCGATCATACCCAGAGAGCCCGGCGCACAGCTGAATAACATAGGTCAACAGCTCTTCCGGGGACGCCGCGTTTTGCACAAAATTCATCAACGTCGGCATGCGCCGAAGTTCATGCTCGGCAGCCTCATCACTCTGCACGTCTTCTTCGAACTCAAGAACCGTATAATTTTCGGAGGGCGACACCGAAACATGAAATATCATTTCGCCAACATGCTTAAATCCAGCTGAAACCCGCGAAGGCCGCGGCCCAGCTTCCAGCAAGCGGTTGTTGAAATCATTCACATCCGCTGGATCAAACAATTCATCTAACGTGACCCCAAGCACGGAATGCGCAGGCTTTTGCAAGACATGGTCAATATTTTCGCTCACATAGGCGACACGGCCAGTGTGGCTTTCAAAAACCAACATCGCCCCACAGCCTTGGATCCGACCGGGAATATGGATCGGCTCTTCAGCACATCGGTCTAAAGCACTGCGAAGCTCGTCAGTCTGAGCATCGATCATAAGGGCCGTCCCTTCTGGATACGGATTTCTGAAGGTCGTAACACGTATAACCATAGATAGAAAAGGCCCGATCCACGACCGCAATTTGTTGCCGCGAATTCAGGTAAGTAGAGCCTTACCAAATCGTTAATGCACAGCGCCGGGTCTTAACGCTCTTCACCTTTCAAACATTACAATGCAGGTCGTGGAAACCCGTGTTCCAAGCCTTCACTTAGCCAAGAAAACTCCCGCCGGAGGCATCTAAACGCCTCTTATGCCGCAAGCCCGCGTCCCTTCAGCAAAGCTTCAACACCAGGCAATCGACCCCGGAACGCAACATACAGATCCGCTGCATCCGCCGTTCCGCCAGCCGACAAAATATGCGTTTCTAACGACTTAGCACGCTCTCGATCAAACGCGCCCCCGGCCTCTTCGAACGCAGCAAACGCATCCGCATCCATCACTTCGGACCACATGTATGAATAATACCCAGACGAATACCCGTCTCCCGCAAAGACATGTGCAAAATGGGGCGTCGCATGCCGCATAGAGATGCTGTGCGGCATGCCCAAACCTGTTAATATTTCAGTCTGGAGCGCCATCGGATCGCGGGTCGCGTCGCCCTCATGAAACGCCAAATCCACCATCGCAGAGGCGACATACTCGACAGTTTGGAACCCCATATCATACGTCGCAGCCCCCAAAACACGCGCCAACAAATCTTCTGGCATGGCCGCCCCCGTTTCTGCGTGGGTTGCAAATTCCCGCAAAACTTCCGGCACTTCCAACCAGTGTTCATATAGCTGGCTGGGCAACTCAACGAAATCGCGCGCAACAGAGGTGCCAGACACACTTTCATACGTCACATCCGACAGCATTTGATGCAAGGCATGGCCAAATTCGTGAAAAAGGGTACGCGCATCATCATAGCTTAACAGCGCTGGATCGCCTTTGGCAAAATTACAAACATTCACGACAATTGGCGTTTGCGCCACTGGCCATTTCGCCTGAGACCGCATAGCCGAACACCATGCACCCGACCGCTTTGAGCCCCGAGCGAAATAATCCCCAATGAAAACAGCAATATGCTTACCCCCGCGCGTGACTTCCCAGGCGCGAGCGTCCTCGTGGTACAATGCCACATCCAACGGTTTAAATTCCAAATCAAACAGGCGGTTGGCACAAGCAAAGCTGGCATCAATCATGCGATCCAGTTGGAAATATGGCTTGACCTCGGCCTCATTCAGATCATGCTCTGACGCGCGCCGCTTTCCGGAATAATAGCGCCAATCCCATGGCTCTAAATCGCCATTGATGCCATCTGCCTGCATCATTTCGGTCAAAATCTGTTCATCAGCCAAAGCACGCGCCTTGGCCGGTTCCCAGACGGCATTCAGCAAATCGCGCACGCGCTCTGGGGTGCCAGCCATCTCTGTTTCCAGCTTGTAACTTGCGAAATCTTTGTAACCCAAAAGCTTAGCCCGTTCCGCGCGCAGCTTTAGAATTTCTGTAGCGATCGCTCGATTGTCTGTAACACCGCCATTCGCACCACGCGCTGTCCAAGCTACATAGGCTTTTTGGCGCAAATCCCGGCGGGGCGAAAATTGCAAGAACGGCACGATCAATGAGCGCGACAAAGTGACGACCGGCCCATCGGCTTCTTTTTCTATGCCTGCAGCCCGGGCGGAATTGACGACGAAATCAGGTAGACCTTCCAAATCCGCTTCGTTCAATGGCATGAACCAGGACCGTTCATCCGCCAACAGATTCTGCGTGAATGCGGTTCCCAGTTCTGCCAAACGGCCCTTGATTTCTTTCATCCGCGCTTCGGCATCCCCGTCTAATGCCGCGCCACTGCGCACAAAGCCACGATGCGTCAGCATCAAAACGCGGGCCTGCTCATCTGTTAAGGTCAACGTATCTGCTTGCTCCCAAAGTGCTGCGACGCGGGCGAACAATGCTTTATTTGCGGATATATCCGAGAAATGCGCCGCTAATTTTGGCGAAAACGCACGCTGTAAAGCCTCACGCTTGGGATTGCTGTCCGCACCAGCCACGTTAAAAAAGACGCCCAAAACCTTGTCCAAGCCCTGCCCTGCGGATTCCAATGCCCCGATTACATTGTCAAAATCAGGGGCTGCCGAAGTGTTGGCAATCGCATCAATCTCTGCGGTATGATCCGCTAAAGCCACATCCAACGCGGGCGCAAAATCCTCGTCTGAGATCTGATCAAACGGCGGCATGCCAAATGGGGTGTCCCAGTGTTGAAGAAGAACGTGTGTCATCAGAAATCTCCTGTGGTGCAGGTTGTAAATTTGGCAGGCTTCACGTGGTACCGGTTCAAGACCCACAGACCGCGCAGTCTTGTCGCCGATTTAGCTTAATTTTGCGTGTTTCACCGTAAAGGCCATCGTAAATGAGCATCTCGCCCAACAAAGGCTGCCCTGCATCCGTGATCACTTTCACAGCTTCCAATGCCATCATCGTTCCAATCACCCCGGGCAAGGGTCCGATTACACCTGCCTCAGAGCAGGGAGGTGCCAGCGATGGGTCCGGAGCCTTTGGAAAAATGCAGCAATAACAGGGCGTTCCCTTTTCAGGGTCAAAAACCGAAATCTGGCCCTCCCATTGTGTAAGAGCCCCAGAAATCAAAGGCTTCTTTGCCGCAACTGCCGCTTGGTTTACCAGATAGCGGGTTTCAAAGTTGTCCGTACCATCCAAAATCACATCATATTCTTGAAACAAAGACATCGCTGTTTCTGTATCAAGGCGTCGATGATACGGTCGTGTGACCACAAATGGATTTTGCGCTTCCATTTCCACCTGCGCGCTGAATACTTTCGGCATTCCGATCGCAGCGTCCTTGTGGATGACTTGTCGGTGCAAATTCGCGCTATCGACCTGATCATTGTCCACAAACCCAATGGTCCCGACGCCTGCTGCGGCCAGATATTGCAACGCGGGACTGCCCAACCCACCCGCGCCGATCACAAGAACTGACGCTTCCTTTAGGGCCTTCTGCCCCGGCCCGCCAACCTCACGCAGCACGATGTGACGGGCGTAGCGGTTCAGCTCTGCTTCGGAAAATAGTTGTTTTTTATCAGTCACTTCACCCTCGCGGGAGTGTGCCTTCCCGCGCAGTTTTGAAAGTCCAATTCGATACAGCATGACCAAGCCTGTGGCAGCCGCGATCATCAGCCAAGGTGCCGCCGATCCCCCGGTTTGTACCCGCAATGGATGCCCGTCTGGCAACACAACATGGACAAATAATACGGCCGTAAACAGCAACCCAATCATCAGCAAACGGGCTTGCACAGGGGTTTTCATCATCCACCCCAAGCCCCAAAGCGCGCCCGCCATCGCAAACACCAACAGCATCAATTGACCCCGGTCGAGCCAAAACCGCCCGCGCTACGTGTTGTTTGGGGCAAAGTGTCGACCCCTTGAAACGCAGCCTGAACGACAGGGGCAACGACCATCTGTGCAATCCGCATGCCATGTGTGATCACAAAATCGCTCTGTCCACCATTTTGTAAAATCACACCAATGGGCCCGCGATAGTCACTGTCAATCGTCCCCGGCGCATTTGGCAATGTCAGCCCATGCTTCAACGCCAACCCGGATCTTGGTCGCAACTGGACCTCAAACCCGTCAGGAATGGCAAATCGCACCCCTGTGGGCACCAAGACACGCGCGCCGGGCATCAACACGATCTCTGTCTGATCGACCAAATTGGCCCGCATATCAGCGCCAGCCGCGCCAGCGGTTTCGTATTTCGGAAACCCTAAAGAGCGATCCGCGCCTGGTTCCCAACACATTGAAATCATGACGCTCATGCCAAAAGTTCTTTCGCGACTTCATCCGCAATGCGACGCGCAACGTCAGACTTGTGCATGCGCGGCCAAGCCACAGCGCCCGCATCCGTGATCAAAGTGACATCGTTTTCTGACCCGCCCATAATGCCCGTTTCAGGCCGCACGTCATTTGCAACAATCCAATCACAGCCTTTGCGCAGCCGTTTCGCCGTCGCGTTTTCCAGCACATCATCCGTTTCCGCCGCAAACCCGATCACCAACTGCGGTCGGGTCTCTGCGGGCTTTGAAAGAGTTTTCAGGATGTCAGGATTTTCTCCGAATTTTAAACTAGGCGTGCCGTCTTTGGTTTTCTTCAACTTACGGGTCCCGGCATCAACCACATACCAATCCGCCACAGCCGCGGCGCAAATGGCAACATCTGCGGGCAGAGCAGCCTGCGCGGCCTCTAACATCTGACGGGCCGTTTGCACTTCGACAACGTTACACCCCGTTGGCCGCGCAGCATCTGCTGGGCCCGTTACGAAGGTCACAGACGCCCCCAAACGCACCAAAGCTTGTGCAATTGCAGTGCCTTGCGCGCCTGAAGATCGGTTCGCGATGTAACGCACAGGATCAATTGGTTCATGCGTAGGGCCGGACGTGACAAGCACATGCCGCCCGCTCAAGGTCCCTTGGCCCAACTGAGACACCACCGCATCGACGATCTCAAGGGGTTCGGCCATGCGCCCAGGTCCATATTCACCGCACGCCATATCGCCTTGATTTGGGCCTACAAAATGGATTCCATCCGATTGCAACTGCGTCAAATTTCGCTGTGTTGCAGGATGTTCCCACATGCGCACATTCATCGCAGGCGCCACAAGGACGGGCGTGTCGGTGGCCAATAAAAGCGTCGATGCCAGATCTCCGGCCAAGCCTTGCGCCATTTTTGCCATAAGATCCGCTGTTGCTGGGGCCACAACAATCAAATCCGCGACGCGGCTCAGCTGAATATGCCCCATTTCGGCCTCGTCCGTCAGATCAAACAAGTCGCGATAACACTTTTCCCCAGCCAGCGCAGACACGGATAAGGGGGTCACAAACTCTTCTGCGGCGCGCGTCAAGACGGGCGTGACCACAGCGCCGCGTTCGCGCAGCCGACGGATCAGATCCAACGACTTAAACGCCGCGATCCCACCACCGATGATTAATAAAATACGTTTTCCATGCATCATGTCGCGACCCTAGGGCCTGCCAACTTTGCCCGCAAGTCAACGAAACGCATCACACGGGTCCGCGCGGTCAACAGACGTGGAATCAATGACAACGTCAAAGCCCCCCATAGGGTCCAAGCCATCTTCGCCTTGACCAACTGAGAACACGGAATATCCAGGTACAACCTGCCTCAGGACGGCTGGAACACCCCAGTCATTGCGCGCATGCCCATTGCCGGTGATCAAAACCACCGGCGCGCCAAAGGTCTGAAGCGCCTCTACAACGCTGCGCGCGAATTCAGCATCACGCAGTCGCTGGGCCTGAACCATCCCGCCCATCATAGACAGCGGCATTGCCTGGCAATGAGACTGAAACTGAAGATCTTCGCGCAGTGCTTGTTCCGTCTTGGACAAAGGTGTGGTCAAACCGAACGCCGCCGCATCCGGGCCAAAAATTACAGCCGCTCCGTTGTTGAAAGCCGCGCGCACCTGATCTGGTGGAACTGCGGCCCCGATGATTTCCGTGCGCGTTTCAAGTAAACCAAGATAGTCGGACAGATTGGACCAGTGCAATGTTTTGAGCAGATCGTCCAAAGGTTGACCATCTTGTAAAGCCGCTTGGATGCGCGCGGCCTCAGACGGATACAGCATTTCGTATATCACAGCTTTGGGCTCTACGACATGTAGAAACTCAAGCTGAACGGCGTGATGGTTTGGATTGTCATGCAATTCGCCCAAGATAACAACGTCCGCCGCCAGAGCTGCGGGTGGAAGTTCCGCCCACGCAAAAGGCGCGACCACCACAGCCGCGCCTGCAATAAGACCCCGAAGAACGCTCATATCAGGAAATTATGCACCTCACGGCTTTCGTTTTCTAAAGACTTGCGCATTTTCTGAAACGCCGCAGCTTCCAGCTGGCGGACCCGCTCTTTGGACAATTTCAACTCGTCGCCCAGGCTTTCCAGCGTTCTCGGATCATCCCGCAGTTTTCGCTCACGTACGATGAACCGCTCGCGCTCGTTTAGGCCGTTCAAGGCCAACAGCAACCATTCACGCAGCTGTTCTGTGTCCAAGTCATGTTCGACTGTTTCATCCGCTTGCGCGCTGTCATCTTCCAACGCGTCAATCCACTCACGGCCTTCATCTTCGACGGATTGCGTGGCGTTCAACGAATAGTCCGAACCAGACAAACGACCTTCCATCATCTCAACATCATGTAACGGCACACCTATCTCTTCCGAGATCATCCGGCGCAATTCATGGCCTTCAAGCACCGTACCTTGGGCTGCCGCTTCCCGTTCGATCCGGGCTTGTACCCGGCGCATGTTGAAAAATAGCGATTTTTGCGACGAGGTCGATCCAGTTCGCACCATGGACCAATTGCGCATCACGTAGTCCTGGATCGACGCCTTGATCCACCACACTGCATAGGTCGAAAAGCGAACGCCGCGATCTGGATCAAACTTATCGGCGGCCTTCATAAGGCCCAAACCCGCTTCTTGGATCAGGTCGTTCATCGGCGCGCCGTAGCGCTTAAACTTGGACGCCATCGAGATGGCAAGCCGCATGTAAGCTGTAATCAACCGATGTAGCGCTTTTTCGTCGCGCTCATCCCGCCAAGCATAAGCCAGCCTCAGCTCTGTCTCGGCATCCAACAATTCTGCTTTCATTGCCACACGAGACAATGACACATCACGAACGTTATCCAGCGCCATGCTGATTTCTCCCTGATCTTCAGTTGTTTCGCACGTCTTGCCCCGCGCATCTGAGTTGTTTACGCACCAAAAGCGACAATGGTTCACTCGCGGTTAAGAAAAATGTTGCCAAACCTCACTCTTGTTCTAGGCGGCGCCGCGTCGGGAAAGTCTGAATTTTCAGAAAATTTTATCCTTTTCAGCACTTTAATGCCAATTTATCTGGCGACAGGGCAAAGTTTTGATGCCGAAATGGATGAAAAAATAATTTTGCATAAAATACGCCGGGGGCCCGAATGGGGCCTGATCGAAGCGCCTTTAGATATGATCCCTGCTTTTGAAAGCTGCAAACCAGGTCAAGCGATCCTGTTGGATTGCGCGACAATGTGGCTTAGCAATTGGTTAATGGCCGAACAGGATCCGCAAACGGCCCCGGATCAGTTTTTGGCAGAAGTGGCGCACAGCCCTGCTCCCGTCGTCGTTGTCTCAAACGAGGTCGGCCAAGGCATCGTCCCCGACAACGCCCTGGCCCGCAGCTTTCGAGAAGCCCAAGGTCGTTTAAACATCGCCATCGCGGCAAAAGCGGAATTGGTCATCCAAGTTACCGCTGGTCTGCCGCAGGTGCTAAAAGGAAAAATACCATGAGCGTCCTACACTGGGTCCGTCATGGACCAACACATCAAAAATCCTTTGTTGGGTGGCGCGATGTGCCCGCCGATTTGTCCGACCAGGCGTTGGTGGATCGCGTCTCTGACTATCTGCCAGCAGATGCGTTGGTCGTCTCGTCGGATCTGCAACGGTCTGTGCAAACGGCCTCGGCGATTTGTGGCACGCGGCAACGTCTGCCGCATATGCCAGGACTGCGCGAATTCCATTTTGGGGCTTGGGATGGACAAATCTTTTCGGACATCGCCAATTCATACCCCGTGCAATCGCGCGCCTACTGGGAAAAACCCGGCGATATTGCGCCCCCTGGCGGGGAAAGCTGGCATCAGGCGGCCCAACGTGTCAGCACCGCGGCGGATTTGTTGGTGCGTCAAAACCCGGACCGCCATATTATCATCGTCGCGCATATTGGCGCGATCCTGACACAAGTCCAACGCGCCGTGCAGTGCAGTGCTTACGAGGTGCTCGCCCATAAAATCGACAATCTGTCCATCACGCAAATCGATCTAAGCCAAGCAGAGCCCCAAGTCCTGCGGATCAATCACCTTCCCTGAACGCCTGTGTCACAATTTTCAATTTGTCAGTTCATGGTCAAAATCGGTAAAAGTTGCGCATGACTTATCATCTTGCTTTGGGCGATTATGCCTATTCGTCGTGGTCGCTGCGCGGCTGGTTGCTGTTTGAACGTTTCGGCATTGCACGCAAAACCACTTTTGTTGATTTTGCCTCTAAAGATGTGGCGGCCCAGCTTGCGGCTTTTGCCCCTGCCCGCACAGTTCCGTGTTTGCGCACGCCCGAGGGCGCCGTTGTCACAGACAGTTTGGCGATGGTTGAAGAACTGGCCAGTCGCCACCCCGATGCGGGCCATCTGCCTAAAGATCCTTTGGTCCGCGCAACAGCGCGCAGCTTGATGGCAGAAATCCA
Organism: Paracoccaceae bacterium; assembly: GCA_045106335.1. Lineage (GTDB taxonomy): Bacteria > Pseudomonadota > Alphaproteobacteria > Rhodobacterales > Rhodobacteraceae > Aliishimia. The sequence goes on from JBGCEM010000063.1 coordinate 24,713, forward strand.
CTCTAGCTTTTCTGCTTTGCGTTCAGAATGCCCGATGGGGCTGCGCGTTGCCTATGACTGGTCTACCCCCTCAGATACAGTTTCTGCAGATTTAGACCGCCTGCAAGCAATCTGGACCCATGCCCGCAAAGTCTGCCCGGATGAGGGTCCATGGTTGTGCGGCTCTTATTCTGCGGTCGATGCCTTTTATGCGCCCGTAGCCGCACGCATTGCGGGCTTTTCGTTGCCAGTGGACGACAAAGCGCAGCACTATGTTGCAGCCCATCTGGCCGACCCTGCGTTTCGGCGCTGGCGGGCCATGGGTTTGGTTTCAGGTGAAACCTTGCCTTGGTACGCGCAAACGCATTCGCAAGTCCAATGGCCGGGGCCAAAACCGCGCCCGGCGGCCGCGACAGACCGCACCGACAGCGAAAACCAAGCCTGCCCCTATTCAGGTGACGCGGTCACACATTTTTTGGAACTTGAAGGCCGTGTTTTCGGCTTTTGCAACGCTTTCTGCCGAAACAAGACCGTCGCGGATCCCGAGGCCTGGCCTGCGTTTATGGCATTGGTTTAACGCTCTGCGCGCCTGTTAACGTCGCACTAACCATGATCCCGCTAGGGCTAAGCCGTACACACAGCTTGGGTTAGGGTCATGGTCACACGCGCCTACACGGTCGCATTCGAAGGGGTCGAGGCCCGCATTGTCGAAGTGCAATGCGCGGTGACGCCGGGTTTGCCTGCGTTTTCAATTGTCGGCTTGCCGAACAAGGCCGTCTCAGAGGCCCGAGATCGGGTGCGCAGCGCTTTGGCGGCAATGGCCATCGCGCTTCCCTCTAAGCGCATCACAATCAATTTGTCACCTGCGGATTTGCCCAAAGAAGGGTCACATTTTGATCTGCCGATTGCCTTGGCATTGCTGAGCGCGCTGGAAATCCTTCCAGCCGATAGCGTGGAAAGTGTTGTTTCTTTGGGGGAATTGTCCCTAGATGGCTCCCTTGTGCCAGTCACAGGCGCATTGCCCGCGGCAATGGCCGCCGCAGAAGACGATCGCGGCCTCATTTGCCCTGCGGCTTCAGGTGCAGAGGCCGCTTGGGTCGGGCATGCGCAGGTCATCGCGCCTGTGTCACTTGCGCAGCTCATTCAGCATTTCACAGGCGCGCGTCCGCTAAACCCCGCCCAACCCGGCGAAGTGCACGGCGACCCAACGTTCAAAGATCTGATCGACGTCAAAGGCCAGGAACGCGCCAAACGCGCTTTGGAAATTGCTGCTGCCGGGCGACACCATTTGATGTTTGTAGGCACGCCGGGCTCGGGAAAATCCATGCTTGCCGCGCGCTTGCCAACAATTCTGCCACCGCTGTCCCCGCAAGAAGCGTTGGAAACATCCATGATCCACTCACTGTCCGGGCTTCTGCACAATGGCGGCATTTCGCGCAGCCGCCCGTTCCGCGAACCGCATCACACGGCTTCAATGGCAGCGATCATCGGCGGCGGGCGCAGTGCAAAACCTGGCGAGGTTTCCTTGGCACATAACGGCGTGTTGTTCATGGATGAATTCCCCGAATTTCCGCGCAACGTCCTGGAGACTTTGCGCCAACCCATCGAAACCGGCGAAGTTATGGTATCGCGTGCCAATGCCCATATCAAATACCCCTGCAAATTCATGTTGGTGGCTGCTGCGAACCCTTGCAGATGTGGCTATTTACCGGATCCTGCCCGCGCCTGCGCCCGCGTACCCCAATGCGGTGAGGACTATCTGGGCCGGATATCCGGGCCCTTGATGGACCGCTTTGACTTGCGCATTGAAGTGCCCCCAGTTGACTTTCAAGATCTCGATCGGCCCTGCGACGGTGAGCGATCCGCCGTTGTTGCCGCACGGGTTCAAGCCGCGCGCGATCTGCAAACGTCCCGATTTGAAGATCACGCGGCAATCCGCAGCAACGCGGATGCGTCCGGCGCGCTTTTGGAAGACATTGCAACGCCAGACGCAGAAGGGCGCGATTTATTGACCAAAGTGGCCGAACGATTTGGATTGTCGGCGCGTGGATATCACCGTGTCTTGCGTGTGGCGCGCACGATCGCGGATTTGGCCGGAGACCCCGAGGTCCGCAAACCTCATATAGGTGAGGCCGTTAGCTTTCGCGTGTCAAATATCCCTTCAAAATAGCTGAAAGATGCCGAATGGGCGCATGTCCTAGGCACGTTTCGCCTCAATCACCTGCCAAATCTTTTCTGCAACATTGATCCCATCGAACCGCTCCAGCTCTTGAATTCCGGTGGGCGACGTCACGTTGATTTCCGTTAAGAACTCGCCGATCACATCAATTCCGACGAAAACCTGGCCCTTTTCTTTCAGCAAAGGCCCAATTGTGGCACAAATCTCTAAATCGCGTGCCGTTAATCCTACCTTTTCAGGGCGTCCGCCAACATGCATGTTTGAACGCGTCTCGCCGGCCGCAGGAACTCGGTTGATCGCACCGATGGGCTCTCCGTCGATCAAGATCACCCGTTTGTCCCCTTTTGAGACATCAGGCAAAAACTTTTGCACAATCAAGGGCTCACGCGAAAACCCTGTGAACAATTCATGCAAAGACGACAAATTGCGGTCATCGCGGGTCAGCTTGAAAACACCCGCACCGCCATTGCCATAAAGGGGCTTTAAGATCACATCGCCGTGCTTTTCTTTGAATGCCCGTATGGTCGCCAGGTCCCGTGCAATGGTGGTCGGTGGCGTCAAGTCAGGAAAGTTTAGCACCAGCAGTTTTTCCGGGTAGTTACGCACCCAAAACGGATCGTTCACCACCAAAGTCCCCGGCATGATCCGATCCAAAAGATGCGTTGACGTGATATAGTGCATGTCAAACGGCGGATCTTGGCGCAGCCAAACAACATCAAAATCGGCCAAATCCACTTCGGATTCAGGCCCCAGCTGCGCATGATCGCCCTGAACGCGCTGCACAGTAAAATCGTGGCCCCGGGCTGTGATGCGCCCTTCTTGATAGGCCAGATGGTCCGGTGTATAGAAAAAAAGCTGATGGCCACGGGCTTGTGCCTCTTCCGCCAGCCGAAAAGAGCTGTCGGCGGTGATGTCCACAGCCTGGATAGGATCCATCTGAAAGGCGATTTTCATGGCAGCGCTCCTGATATGAGATAGGCGTTACATCGCAAGCGTTGCCCACACACGCAATGGCTCAAGCCCCAATCAGGACATTTTCTAAGACATCCACATATCCTTGTGCGTCCACCAAAGCTGCATCAATACGCATATGCGTCAAATTTCCTTGGGCAAATTGATCCGCATATTCTTCGGCCGCAGCGGCAATCCTGTAAAGTTGCGCAGGTTTAATTTGCGCTGCAGCTTTTGCATGGGTTGTGCTGGCTTTCACTTCCACAAAAACAAGTTGGGCGGCTTTTCTGAAGACAGCATCAACTTCGCCGCCCTGGCCGCGCCAACGTTGTGCGACCAAGGAAAAGCCCAAGGCCTCATAATGTCTGACAACCTGGGCTTCACCCGATTTCCCAGCCTGATAGGACAAAGCCCCCCGATGTTTTGCTGCTACCAAACTGCTTTGCATACTTACTTCCATTCAGGGCGCGCCAATGTCAAAGCGCGCTGATACAAATCGCGCCGTTTCCAACCAGTTTCGCCCGCGACCAACGCCGCCGCGTCTTTGACACTCAGCTTGCTCAGTGCATCTGATAACATCTGATCTATCTCAATTTCACTAATCTCTGGGGGACCGTTCGGGCGATCCACCAACAAAACTATTTCGCCTTTTAAAGACCTTTGCGACAAAACAGTGCTTACATGCTCTGCTGTTCCGCTAAGCACTTCTTCAAATTTCTTAGTTAACTCACGACATACTGCAATTTGGCGATCAGCACCAAGAATTGCTGCAATATCCGACACACACGCCACGATCCTTTTTGGCGATTCGAACAAGACAACTGTCGCCTGAATATCCTTCAAAGACCTAAGCGCTGTTTGACGTGCTCCCTTCGCGTTCGGTAAAAATCCTGCAAAATGAAAGGCATCCGTTGGCAAACCCGCCAAGGCCAAGGCGGTCGTGACCGACGACGGACCCGGTGCGGTTGTGACCGCGTGCCCCGCCTCACGTGTCGCACGCACCAACTCAAAGCCCGGATCCGCGATCAATGGCATCCCCGCCTCTGACGCATATGCAACACTTTGGCCCGTCGCAATTTTCTGGATCAACTGCGCCTGCACGCCCCCGCCCGAGTGATCATGTAAGGTCAAAATGCGACGCCCGTTGAGCGGAATACCATGTATTTCCATCAACTTACGCAATGATCGCGTGTCTTCTGCCGCCAAAACATCAGCCGAAGCCAGCACATCCAAGGCGCGCAATGTAATATCGCGCGCCGTCCCTATCGGCACACCAACCAGGTATAATCCTGATGCCAGGTTTTGCTGAATGAAATTCAACGCTGGAACCCGCCTTTCGCTGTCTCTATGCTTTGCGCGCAGACGACTGCCCCAAAATGGGCGCATCCACGAAGGAGTATCCGGTACATGTTTTCTGTTTTTCATTCCACCCGCAAGTTCGCAGCCCATGCGTTAGGCACTTTGGGCTTTCTGGCGTTGGCGGCGTGTGAACCGATTGATTTGGCCGGCATTGGTGGTACGGGCGGGCAACAGATTGACCCAAATTCAGCTGTTCCAGTCGCGCTTTTGGTGCCGCGCGGCGGCGGCAATGCCGGGGATGACCTTCTTGCACAAAGTCTTGAAAATGCGGCACGTTTGGCCGTTTCAGGTCTGCAAAGCGCCGCTATTGATCTGCGGGTATATGGGACGGCGGGCAACGCCCAAACCGCTGCCGCTCAGGCGCAAAAGGCAGTCGCTGACGGGGCCAAGATAATCATTGGCCCACTCTATGCTGAAGCCGCGAACGCTGTTGGCGTAGCTGTTTCCGGCGATAACGTAAATGTCCTGTCCTTTTCGAATAACGTGTCCATTGCCGGTGGCAATGTTTTTGTCATGGGGCCGACATTTGCAAACACCGCAGAGCGGTTAATGGGCTTCGCGGCAAGTCAGAGCAAGGGACGCATTGTTGTTGTACATGCCAACGACGTGGCTGGCCAAGCTGGGCGAGATGCGATCCAAAGCGCTGCTAGCAAAAGTGCTGCGCAAATTGTCGGCACGGTTTCGTACCAGCTTACCCAAACTGGCGTGGCTGCAGCGGCCCCGCAAGTCAAACAATCTGTGACAGACACAGCTGCAGACGCAGTGTTTCTCACGTCCACTCCGGCCGGAGCATTGCCGTTATTCTCGTCGCTTTTGCCAGATAACGGGGTCGATCCGGCCAACACGCAATTCATCGGGCTGTCCCGTTGGGATATTCCAACGCAAACACTTAGCTTAGATGGCCTGCAAAACGGCTGGTTCGCAGTGCCCGATCCTGCCAGCACAGCGAACTTTGCCAACCGCTACCAAGCAGCTTACGGCAAAGCGCCCCATCCAATTGCGGGATTGGCATTTGATGGGATCGCCGCTGTTGGGGCTTTAGTTGCGCAAGGCAAACGAGATGCTTTGAAAGCAAATTCCTTAACACAAGCGTCCGGATTCCAAGGTGCCAGCGGCGCATTTCGGTTACGCTCGGACGGGACAAACCAGCGCGCGGTTGCCGTTGCAACAATTCGGGGCAACCAAAAAGTAATCCTTGACCCAGCGCCGCGCAGCTTTGGCGGGTTCTGATCCAAGGGGCACCGCCCCTGACTCTTTCACAAATCTGATTTGTCCCGCAGATCAGATCTTTGAGCGCGCGACGATCTTGGCGCAACTACAGGCCGATGTGGGCGATGGCGTCGACGCAGAGACTGTGCGCGCCAACCTGGTTGCAAACCTTCGCGAAGCCCAAAAAACTGGGCGCAAAGCCATTGCAGACGCTTTTGCACATGCCCCCTTCGCATCGCGCCCCACCACCCGTGCATATACTTGGCTGACTGATCAAATCGTTGAAGTCGCTTTGCATTATGCGTCGCGCTACAAACATAGGTCTTCACATCAAACGGAAGCGGAACGCCTTGCGGTGATCGCGGTTGGTGGGTACGGGCGCGGAGAGATGGCGCCATTTTCCGATGTCGATTTGCTGTTCTTAACGCCCTACAAGATCACACCATGGGCCGAAAGCGTGATTGAAACCATGTTGTACTTGATGTGGGATTTAAAACTCAAAGTTGGCCATTCTTCACGCACAATCCGAGACTGTATCCGACTGGGCAAAGAAGATTTTACCATCCGCACGGCTATGCTGGAACATCGATTTTTGGCCGGCGATGCACAACTTGCTCAAAACTTTGCCGACCGGCTGAATGTTGAGCTGTTTGACAACACCGCCCGTGAATTCATCGAAGCCAAACTCAGCGAACGCGACATTCGTCACAAAAAATACCACCAGCGTTACGTCGTTGAGCCCAATGTCAAAGAAGGCAAAGGTGGGCTGCGGGATCTGCAATCGTTATTTTGGATCGGGAAATACGTTCACGGCGTCCAGGATGCAGCAGACTTGGTGCGCAAAAACGTATTTGATTCGGATGAATTTGATGCATTTGTACGGGCAGAAGATTTTTTATGGGCCGTTCGGTGCCATTTGCATTTGATGTCCGGTCGAGCCATCGAGCAGCTGACGTTTGACATGCAAGTTCAAGTGGCAGACGCCTTGCGCTATGATGCCAAAGCAGGGCGACGCGCGGTCGAAGTTTTTATGCAGGATTACTTCCGGCACGCCACGGAAGTCGGGGATTTGACCCGCATCTTTTTGACGAAACTTGAGGCGCAACACGTCAAAGCAGAACCCTTGCTCGAACGCATCTTCAAACGGCGGCCCAAAATCAAATCCGCCTACCAAGTTGTGCATGGGCGCCTGGCGGTCATCGACGAGGCCCAGTTTCTGCGCGACAAGGTCAATCTTTTGCGACTGTTTGAAGAAGCTCTGCGCACTGGCATGTTGATCCACCCCGATGCCATGCGCATGGTCAAAAACAATCTGGCGCTGATCGATGATGACATGCGCCGCGACCCCGAAGCGCGTCGTATTTTTCTGGATCTAATGCTGAAGCACGGCAATCCAGAGCGCGCGCTGCGGCGCATGAATGAATTGGGCATGCTTGGCGCGTTTATTCCGGAGTTTCAGCATATTGTGGCGATGATGCAGTTCAATATGTATCACAGTTACACGGTCGATGAACACACAATCCAATGCATCGCGCAACTGGCGATGATTGAAAAAGGTGAGCTAGAAGAAGACCTGCCGATTGCCTCCGGGATTTTGGACCGCGGTGTGGATCGCAAAGTTCTGTATGTGGCGATGTTGCTGCATGATATTGGCAAAGGCCGGTCTGAAGATCATTCAATCTTGGGCGCGAAAATAGCGCGTTCTGTAGCCACCCGCCTTGGTCTCAAGCCTGCGGATATAGATACAGTCGAATGGCTGATACGATATCATTTGCTGATGTCAGATATGGCGCAGAAGCGCGATATTGCGGATCCCCGAACCATTCGGGATTTTGCCAAGGCGGTGAAGACAGTAAAGCGTTTGGATTTGCTATGCGTTTTAACTGTTTGCGATATTCGCGGCGTGGGGCCGGATACTTGGAACAACTGGAAAGCGGTTTTGATCCGCGCTTTGTACCGTCAAACACAAAAGGTTTTGGAAGACGGCATGGAGGCATTGACGCGGGAAGGGCGCGGTGTGGAAGCCAAACGCGCTTTACGCGATGCGCTGTCCGATTGGCCTCGTAAGGATTTGCAGACGGAAATCGCACGGCATTATGATCCCTATTGGCAAGGGCTACATGTCACTGCGCATGTTGTATTCGCGCGGTTGCTCAGGGACATGGGAACGGATGAAATCCGTGTCGATCTGCATCCAGATGAAGACCGGGACGCCACACGTGCGTGCTTTGCAATGCCTGACCATCCTGGTATTTTCTCGCGTCTTGCAGGGGCTTTAGCACTGGTTGGTGCCAATGTAGTTGATGCGCGCAGTTACACCAGCAAAGATGGTTTTGTGACCGACGCATTCTGGATTCAGGATGCAGATGGCGCGCCCTACGAAGTGTCCCGATTACCGCGCTTGAAACGGACGATTGAACGCACTTTGGGCGGCGAAATCATTGCGCGTGACGCCTTGAAAGACCGCGACAAAGTCAAAAAGCGCGAAAAGGCATTTAATGTTCCGACACATATCACATTCGACAATGATGGATCTGAGATTTACACTATTATTGAGGTAGATACGCGAGATCGTCCCGGGTTGTTATATGATTTGGCGCGCGCTTTGACGGCGATGAATGTCTATGTCGCAAATGCCGTGATTGCGACTTACGGAGAACAAGTCGTCGATACCTTTTATGTGAAAGATATGTTTGGGCTTAAATATTACTCAAAGTCGAAACAACGCACTCTGGAAAAGAAGCTTCGTTCAGCGATTGAGGAGGGCCGAGCGCGAGCATCATAAGAAAGCCAAACAGCCGCCAAGTATGTGATGAAGCTGCCGTTTAGCGCTGGTCATTGCGATATGACTGCAATCGGGTTCAACAATTCCGCTTTAGTTTGGCCCAACTTTCGAAGTCGCAATTGGGCGACTGGTTTCAGGACGCGCAACCATGCCAAGTCGCAGTGTGGCCAACGATTGATTGCTAGCGGCAAGAAACAATGACCCGCTCTTCATACCCTCTTGCTTCTGTTGTGTGTCCACAGCCCAGCCAAACTCAACTCTGCCGCCTATAAAGGGGGCTGGAACTTCCGTGATCTGGTCGGTGGCGGCTTCAGTTTGCGGTTTAGGGACAGGTGTCTGCACCGTTTTTGGATTGACGATGGTATCAGATGGATCCAGCCACATCACATCCCAATCCCCGCTTCTATCTGCCAGTCGTGGTGTCTCTTTGAAAGACAATGGAATCTTCGACGACACGTCAATCATTCCATCATGTGCCACAAGATTGTTTTTCCAATACGTCCTTGCAATATCGGACCACACAAGAACGCGACCGCCAAATCCTGTGACCACACCTTCCAAATCGATTGGGGCCGCCAAAGCCATCGTTGAACGCGGAGCGGGAGTTTCCGGCGCTGTTTGAGCCACAACCAATGGACGAGCCAATGGCGCCCTGGGAATGCGAATATCGCGGTCGTATAAGGGTTTACCTTGTCCAACGCCAACTATAGTTAGCGCGCCAATCCGCTCAGAATTTGGTAGAGAATTTGATGAAACGGTACGCGTTGACATCAAGGATCCACTTGATTGCGCATACGCATTGCTCATCAATATTACAGACGTAAAACAAAGTGCGATGATGCGGGTTAGACGACCAATTGCAACGCTTTGCAGGACGATCATAACTCTGCGAATTACACATTTTGCCTCTGCCATGGTATCGTCTGCTCTATGACTTCGCCCAAAGGGGTTTGCAGGGTGTCTATACGTGTTTGAATAATGAAGGATTGACGTCAGACGATAAAAAAGCTGTCTCTGACAAAATGCACCAGTAAAATTAAGGCCGACAAACGTGCCTTTTTTTAAGATTTCTTTGTTTAACCTATTGTTTTAATATCTATTTCCCATCAGAATCCATTGATTTATCCCTTTCCGTTACCATCCGAGAAGAATAGTAAAACGCGATCGCTTGGGCACGGTTTTTAACACTCAGTTTTTCGTACAAGTTGGACAGGTGGAACTTCACGGTATTAATCGTAATTCCCAACTCAGTAGACAATTCTCGGTTTGTTAGCCCTTTTGACAAGGCTTCTAGCATCACGCGCTCTTTGCGCGACAATTGCTGGATCGGATCACTTTGCAGCACACGCACGTCCAGAAACGGAAACACCATTTTTCCGGCAGCCACATCTGTGCAGGTATCCAGCAGCGTCGCAGCATCCGAAGACCGAGGCGCAAAAGCAGCGGCACCAGCGCTCATGGCAAGTCGTGGCAAATCCCCAGTATCTTCTGCATAGACAACCACGCGAGGGGCATTCTGCTGATCCCGCAGCACCTCAATCAGCTTGGCGCCCCCAAGCGCAGGCAGGTTCCAGTCAATAATGCCCAACTGAACTGGCACCCGCATAACAGTTCCCAAAAAACCCTCGGCAGTCGACGCTGTCGCGACCAAAGAAAAGCGTGGATCGCGATCAATGATTTCCGACAAAGCAGATAAGACCAAAGGATTGCTATCTGCCAGCATAATGTCGATCACATCCTTTGAATTCTTAGACCCTTGATTCATATCGGTTTTTCCTAAAAAACTACCCATAAAGGTAGGCCATCCTGCAGTATACCTTCGTATTCTATCCTAAAGGATAGGTATTTTCCAATACTTTTAGGTTTCCAAAAGTGTGCTTAAGGGCGTTTTCGCTTGGAAACGGCACGATTAAGTCTAGGTGGCAAGATACTGCCACATTGTTCGCGCCGCGCAGGCGCATGTACCAGGAGCACCCATGACAAACGTATTGCCCTTCCCGCAACTTGAAATCCCCGAAACTATTGCTGCAGGCCCTGGCCCTGGTCACACGGATGCCCGAGTTTTGGCACGGTACGCGGGCGCGGGCCTGGCAGATCACATGCATCCAGACGTGCTGCGCGGTATGGTCGAATGCAAACAAATGCTACGCGACGTGATGGGCACCAAGAACGTGTATACATTTGGCGTTGCCGGAACGGGCTGGAGTGGTCTGGACATGATGTTTTCCGCCGTCATGCCAGGCGACAAAGTTGTGATGTTCGTAAATGGTACGTTTTCTGGGATCGACGGTTTGACCGTGCGCATGAAAGCCGCCACAGCCGAAGAACTTGCCGCCAACTCGATGGACCCCACTGCTGCAAGCGTCACCATCATCGATATTCCCCATGGCCAAAGCGTCACAGCCGAGACCGTCGAGGCCGCCTTGGCTGAACATAAGCCGAAATGGGCCGCTATGGCGCATTGGGAAACGGGGTCTGGCCGGGTGAATGACATCCAAGGCTTCAGCGATGCTTGCGAGAAACACGGTGTAATGGGCTTAGTGGATGCGGTGTCCAGCCTCGGCGTTGGCGACTTCAAGATTGACGATTTCCCCGGCGTGCACGGCTGGGCGTCCTGTCCGCAAAAAGGCATCTGCTGTTTGCCCTTAACATACGCACCTGTGTCTTTCAGCGACCAATATATAGAAACGCTGAAAGCGACCGGAACACGCACCTTCTGCCACCACCCAATCCTTGAAGCGCGTCACTGGGGCGTCATCGACGGCCAAGACGTGGAAAAAGGCACCTATCACCGCACGCATTCGGCCTATGCTGTGTCTGCTTTCCACGAAGCGTTGCGGATCTGCATTGAGCAAACAATCGGGCAACGCGCCGCCGACTATACGTTCCACGAAGGTGTTCTGCGCCGTGCGGTTCAGGCCATGGGCTGCGAAGTCACATCCAACATGCCATCTTTGGTGGTGCTTAACCTGCCCGGCGATCTTGCAGGTCGCGAAATGGAGCTGGTACAGGCCTGTCGCGCGCAAAACTTTGGAATCTGGCCAACACTGTCTGCCCCTGTTCAAGTCCGGATCGGCATCCTGAACCTGCTGAACGAAACTGCAATTCGCGATATTGTCGCTCGGTTTGGGGCGGCCTTACGTGACATGGGTGCAGAGTTCGAGCAAGCTGCTGTAGATAGCGCCTTAGACGATACCTATCGTCGCGCCATGGCCGCCGAATAAACGTCAGCACGGGACCAGACGACAGTGGATATTCACGAATATCAAGCGAAAGAACTCCTGTCGGGGTTCGGAGTCGTCGTTCCCGAAGGGGCTTTGGCGTATAGTCCCGAGCAGGCTGCTTACCGCGCGCGCGAACTGGGCGGAAACCGATGGGTTGTGAAAGCTCAAATCCATGCCGGCGGGCGTGGCAAAGCGGGCGGTGTCAAAATCTGCGACAGTGACAGCGCCATCCAAGACGCCTGCGAGGACATGTTCGGACTGAAGCTGGTCACACACCAAACAGGGCCAAAGGGCAAAGGCGTTTACCGCGTCTATGTCGAAGCCGCAGTTACAATTTCACGACAGATCTACTTGGGTCTTGTCCTTGATCGCATCTCACAGAGGGTCATGATCGTCGCCTCGAAGGAAGGCGGGCAAGAGATCGAGGACATCTCGGCCACCCAACCCGACAGCATCGTGCGGGCCACAGTCGAACCGGCGGTGGGCCTGCGCGACTTTCAGTGCCGCCAAATCGCGTTCAAACTCGGCATTGATCCTGCCCAAGTCCAACAGATGGTGCGCACCTTGCAAGGCTGCTACCGTGCCTTTACCGAGCTTGACGCGACGATGGTTGAAATCAATCCGTTGGTCATCACAGAAGATGAGCGCGTGATAGCGCTTGATGCAAAGATGACCTTCGATGACAACGCCCTGTTCCGCCACCCTCAGATCAGCGAGCTGCGCGACAAATCCCAAGAGGATCCCCGCGAAAGCCGGGCTGCAGATCGGGGTTTGTCTTATGTAGGTTTGACGGGGCATATCGGGTGTATCGTCAATGGAGCGGGGCTTGCTATGGCCACTATGGACACTGTAAAACTGGCCGGTGGCACACCTGCTAACTTTTTGGATATCGGCGGTGGGGCAACTCCGGATCGTGTGGCCAAAGCCTTTCGGTTGGTCCTGTCTGATCCCAATGTGCAAGCCATCTTGGTCAATGTATTTGCGGGGATCAACCGCTGTGATTGGGTCGCCTTGGGCGTGGTCCAGGCGATGCAAGAGGTCGATGTGACGGTGCCCGTGGTCGTCCGCCTGGCCGGAACCAATGTTCAAGAAGGCCAGAAAATCTTGGCGCAATCCGGCTTGCCCATCATTCGCGCGGCCTCTTTGAATGAAGCGGCTGACCGGGTCGTGGGTGCCTGGAAAAATGACCTGTCACAAAACGTCACCCTAAGGACAGCTTCTTGAGCATCCTGGTCGACGCTTCGACCCGGGTTATTGTGCAAGGCATAACCGGGAAAATGGCGCGCTTCCACACGCAACACATGTTGGACTACGGCACGCACGTGGTCGGCGGCGTCGTGCCGGGCAAAAGCGGCGAAACAGTTCACGGATTGCCGGTCTTTGACACGATGGAAGACGCCGTGAAGGCGACAGGTGCCGAAGCCTCGGTGGTATTTGTGCCGCCCCCCTCTGCCGCCGATAGCATCATGGAGGCCGCAGATGCAGGTATCCGCTATTGTGTTTGCATCACAGACGGGATCCCAGCGCAGGACATGATCCGGGTCAAGCGCTATATGTATCGCTATCCCAAAGACAAGCGTATGGTCCTGACAGGCCCGAACTGCGCAGGCACGATCAGCCCCGGCAAAGCGTTGTTGGGGATTATGCCGGGGGATATCTATTTGCCCGGCCCCGTTGGGATCGTGGGGCGTTCGGGGACCTTGGGATACGAGGCTGCAGCGCAACTCAAGGAACTTGGGATCGGCGTGTCAACGTCTGTGGGCATTGGCGGCGATCCGATCAATGGCTCGTCTTTCAAAGATATCCTTAAGCGGTTCCAGAATGATGATGACACGCATGTCATTGCTATGATTGGTGAAATCGGCGGGCCCCAGGAAACCGAAGCCGCCGAATATATCCGCGATCACGTCACAAAACCCGTAATCGCCTATGTTGCTGGTCTGACTGCCCCCGACGGGCGCAAAATGGGACATGCCGGGGCAATCATCTCGGCCTTTGGCGAAAGCGCCTTTGAAAAAGTAGAAATCCTATCCGCCGCAGGGGTTACAGTTGTCCCGAACCCCGCCGAGATTGGCGCGTCAATTGCACAAGTGATGCAGACGGCCTAACGCGTTTCGCGCGCGGATCGGCCATGCGACACTCTCACGTCTCCAAAACATCCGCCAAGGCAGCGCACAGGCCATCTACAATCATCTCAATTTCCACGGCGCTGGACGTATAGGCCGGAGCCAGCAATACGTGATCGCCGTTCACCCCATCAGCGCAGCCTTGCGAAGGATAGGTCATAATTCCACGTGCCATGGCAGCCGCACCAATACGCGGCGCCAAACCGTCTGATACAGGAAAGGGGTCCCCAGTTCCACGATCCGCGACCAATTCCAGGGACCAAAACAATCCCCGCCCCCGAATATCAGCCACATGCGGATGATCGCCAAATGCAGCGCGCAAGCCTGTTTCCAACTGAGCACCGCGGTCACGCACGGCCTGCAAAAGGTTATCTTCTGCAATCACGTTTTGAACAGCCAACGCGCCCGCCGTCGCAACTGCGTGTGACATATAGGTGTGCCCATTCCACAGCTTGCCGCTTCCCGCCAAAATCGGGGCCACAACTTTTTCGGCAGCGACCAAGGCGGCGATCGGTTGGTACCCTGCGCCTAACCCCTTGGCGACAATCGTTATATCTGCAGCTATCCCTTCTTGTTCCAGAGCAAAAAGCGAGCCCGTGCGCCCCATACCGCACATGACCTCATCAGCAATATACAACACACCATGCGCGTCACAAATCTCGCGAATGCGTTTAAAATATCCCCTTGGTGCGGGTTGCGAACCCAAAGACGCCCCAACGACCGGTTCCGCCACAAAGGCCATCACAGTCTTAGGCCCCAGACGCTGAATTTCGGCTTCCAACTGATCGGCCATACGATGCGCAAAGTCCGCCTCAGCCTCTCCAGCGCGTTGCATCCGGTAGGCATAGGCCGCTTCAACGTGGCTTACATCCATCAACAAAGGCGCAAACGGTGCACGACGGCCTGCATGCCCCCCCGTCGCCAAAGCCGCCAACGTGTTGCCATGATAGCTGGGCTTGCGCGCAATCACTTTGGACCGGGCAAGATCCCCGCGTTCCACGTAATATTGACGGGCCAGCTTCAAAGCGGCTTCCATCGCCTCTGAGCCAGACCCCAAGAACATCGCACGCCCTTCACCAGTTCCAGAAGGCGCGTGTTCTACCAAAAAACTGGCCAAATCTTCAGCGGGTTGGTTCGTGAAAGCCCCCGTGTGGGCAAAGGCCAGCTGATCCACTTGTGCCTTAATCGCCCCGCGAACTTTGGGGTGATCATGCCCCAAACACGACACTGCCGCACCACCGCACGCGTCCAGATATCGCTTGCCCGTGTCATCAATCAAAAAGTTCCCATCCGCGGCGACAATGACGGGTGGGTTGGCGGTGAGGTCGCGATAAAAAACGTGGCTCATGTCTGTCCTGCGAATGCGCGTGGGCGAATCATGTCACCGTCGCAAAGTGTTTGGGCGGGATCAATAGCCTATCCGACGTCGCGTAGAACATCCAAAAACGCCGCGCCAAACCGTTCTGCACGACGATCCCCCAGCACATGTTCAAGCGCGCGCACATCTGGGCTGCGCAGCTGAGCGACTTTGGACAATTGCGCCGCAGAACAGCTTAGCGGTTTTTCCGTGCCCTCCGCCCCGCGCGTCAATGAGCTTTGGATTTCCAACAAGCGGTCATAAATTCCACCCGCATCCTGTCCGGCCAATTTGCGGCGCGTAGGGTGCATCGCGTCATTTTCAGCACCTGTGATAATCGACAAAAACGCCGCGCCATAGGTGTCTAACTTTTTGGCCCCAACCCCAGAAATCCCTGCCATTTCATCTAAGTTTCGCGGGCGCCTTTCCGCCATTTCGATCAAAGTCTTGTCGTTGAACACCATATAAGCGGGCAGTTTCGCGGCTTCGGCCAAGGCCCGGCGTTTGGCTTTAAGCGCGGACATCAAAGGCGCATCTTCTTCACTGACCAGTGTTTTCACGATGGGTCGACGTGCGGCCGCGCGCAGCGTATCGCGCCGCAACGTGATCGCTTCTTCGTCACGCAGAATGGGCAAAGCGCGGTCGGTCATGCGCAAGGCCCCATGCCGTTCTGGATCAGGACGGATAAGATCATGACCCATCATCTGGCGAAATACAGCCTGCCATCCGCGCTTGTCATACTCGCCACCCACACCGTAAGTCGGCAGCTTTTCATGCCCGCGCGCGCGAATTTTGTCTGTGTCATTGCCCAGTAAAATGTCGATCAGATGCCCTGCCCCGAACCACTCATCTGTCCGCAAAATCGCAGACAGGGCCTTGCGCACAGCTGTCGTGCCGTCAAACGTGTCAGCGGGTGTATCGCACAGATCGCACCGTCCGCAGGTGTATTCTGTTTCCCCAAAATAGGCCAAAAGCGATTTGCGCCGACATTTGAGCGCTTCAGCCAACCCCAAAAGCGCATTCAAACGCGCGTGATCCGCCATGCGACGCTCGGTTGGGGCCAAACCTTCATCAATCTGAGCGCGCCGCAACTTGATGTCCTCTGGCCCAAACAGCGTTAGCGTTTCTGCAGGTGCGCCATCCCGCCCAGCACGCCCGATTTCTTGATAGTAAGCCTCAATCGACTTAGGCAGATCCGCATGGGCCACCCACCGAATATCCGGCTTGTCCACGCCCATGCCAAAGGCCACTGTCGCCACAACGATTAGACCATCTTCCTGTTGAAATCGCGCCTCGGCGATGCGGCGATCTTCCGGATCCATGCCGCCGTGATAATGAATGGCCGGGTGCCCTTGGTCGCGCAGCGCCTTCGCCAGGCTTTCGGTTTTGGCGCGCGTGCCACAGTAAACGATTCCCGATTGGCCTTTGCGCGCAGCGGCAAAGGTTAGGATCTGTGTACGCGGTTGATTTTTTGCAGCAAAAGCCAGGTGTAGATTGGGGCGATCAAACCCGTGCAAAAAACTGCGCGGCGCGTGCCCATCAAACAATTTTTCGACAATTTCAGCCCGTGTTTCGGCATCGGCCGTCGCTGTGAATGCGGCCAAGGGAACATCCAGCGCGCGGCGCAATTCGCCAATCCGCAAATAGTCTGGGCGGAAATCATGGCCCCATTGGCTGACGCAATGTGCCTCATCGACGGCAATCATTCCGACGCCAATGCGGCGCAACATCGCCATCGACGACCCAGCGCCCAACCGTTCGGGTGCCATATAAAGCAGCTTGAGCGTCCCATCCTCAAGCGCTTGCCACACCCGATCGGTTTCTTCCGGCGTGTTTCCCGAGGTTAACGCACCTGCTTCAACACCTAGTTCTTGCAACGCGCGTACTTGGTCACGCATCAAGGCAATCAGCGGTGAAATCACCACCGTGACCCCATCGCGCAACAATGCAGGCAGCTGAAAGCAAAGCGATTTGCCCCCGCCCGTTGGCATAATCGCCAAAACATTTTCACCATTGGTGACAGCGTTCACGATGTCCGCCTGACCAGGGCGGAAGTCGTCAAAGCCAAATATGTCTTTCAGAAGCGTTTGCGCTGTCATTTGTGCCCGAACCGAGATCTTGTGTTTGCCGGTATTCGCGACACAATTTCACAGTCAGATTCGTAGGGCAAGATCAGGCAAAGCCGAAAATCACCGGTAGGATATACGCCCGCAGCGAGATCACGATCAAAAGCGCCGCAAGCGGTGCCAGATCCAAAGGACGCGTGTCGGGCAGCACCCGGCGAATTGGCTCGTAAATAGGCTCTAGCAGGCGGTTTAAACCCTGCCAAATTTGCGCCACCAAGGGTTGATGCAAGTTCAACACCTGAAAATTGATCAACCAACTCATAATCAAGTGCGCGATCATAACAAAATACACGACCCCAAGGATCAGTTGCAAAGGTCCATAGATGGCCAGCATGTGCGTCTCCGATTTGCGATGCGCTACACCTATGCCTGACAATGTGTTTACGCAAGGTTGCCAGGACTTGGCCTTGATAATGACGTCGACCGCAGCATCTGATCGAAGGATCAAGGAGAATACCTGTGTTTCCATTCATTCGATTGGCCAAAGAAATGATCCGCGCTGCGCGCATGCCCGGCTTTGAAACGGTGCATGACACGCATCTGTCATATCACATGTGCTGGCCTTGGGATCTGGATGCTTTTGGTGAGCTGAATAACGGGCGCACGCTGACGCTGCTGGATCTGGGGCGCTTGGGCATGGGCTATCGTTCCGGCCTGTTTCACAGTTTGCGGCGCGAACGCTGGGGGCTAACAATGGCAGGCAGTTCGGTGCGATATCGCAAAAGAATAAAAGGATTTGACCGCTTTACGGTCAGTACCCGCGTTGTCTGTTGGGACGACAAATTCACCTATATCGAACAAGCGATGTGGAAGACAGATGGCAGTTGCGCAAACCACGCACTATACCGCGCCGCAGTGACAGACCGCGATGGATTGGTGCGCACCCCGCGCCTTGCAGCCGCGATGGGGCACGAAAGCGAGTCCCCCCCCATGCCCGAATGGATTGCCAATTGGTGCACCGCCGAAGCCACACGTCCTTGGCCCCCTTTGAGCGACGCAACCAGCTAGACCCTTGCGCTTAACCGTGTGGCCTGTTTCTACTCGCGCGACACAAAAGCAAGGATACAGCCATGAATGAGCCGTCGCTGCGCAAGCGAATCTGGGGCTGGTTTTTCTTTGATTGGGCCAGCCAACCCTATCACACGGTCCTGAATACCTTTATTTTTGGCCCCTTTTTCGCAGCAATTGCCGCCAGTTATTACCTTGGACTGGGTTTGGACGAAGGCGCGGCTGATGCCAAAGCACAAAGCATCTGGGCCTGGAGCACGGCATTATTTGGCATCACCATCGCCCTCACGGCGCCTATTTTTGGGGCGATGGCGGACAGTTCGGGGCGAAAAATGCCTTGGATCGTTGGCTTTTCGCTTATGTATGTAATTGGTGCGTCGCTATTGTGGTTTACCGATCCAGGGGCGAGCAATCTATATTGGATGCTGGCCGCCTTTGGACTGGGCTTCATTGGCGGTGAATATGCGCTGATTTTCATCAATGCACAGCTGCCGGGGCTGGGCGATAAGGATGAAATCGGCAAGATTTCGGGATCTGGCTTTGCCTTTGGATATCTTGGTGGGGTCCTGTCGCTGGCCATCGCGCTGGTTTTGTTGGTGGAACAAGGCGACGGCAAAACCATCGCGGGTTTGGATCCGCTATTCGGACTGGATCCGACGCAAAAAGAGGGCACGCGCATCACCGGTCCCTTCGTGGCCCTGTGGTTTGCCCTGTTCATGATCCCGTATTTTCTGTGGGTACGCGAGGTCAACACCACCGGTGTGCGCGCCAGTTTTGGCCAAGCGATCAACAGCGTTATCACATCCATCAAAGGCTTGCGCACGCGAGCCAGTTTGGGCGTTTTCCTTGGCTCTTCAATGCTTTATCGCGACGCCTTGAACGGGCTATATGCGTTCGGCGGGGTCTATGCCAGCCTGGTGATGAACTGGGAGGTCGCACAAATCGGCGTGTTTGGAGTTGTCGCGGCGATCGGGGCAGCTGTGTTTAGCTATTTCGGCGGCATCGCGGATCGCCGATTTGGCCCAAAACCGGTCATCATCTGCGCGATTTGGGTTTTGATGCTGGTCAGCCTGACAATCATCAATCTCACACCCAACACGTTGTACGGCATGACCGTCGCGGACGGCGTAACAGACCAAATCTTTATCCTGTGCGGGGTGTTCATAGGCGGCATGGGCGGCGTGCTACAATCCTCAAGTCGGTCTTTGATGGTGCGCCATTGCGACCCCGCGGCCCCAACTGAATATTTCGGATTATACGGCCTGTCCGGGCGCGCCACTGCGTTCCTGGCCCCGCTGTTGATCGGAATTGTAACAACGTTATCAGAAAGCGCGCAAATTGGCGTCTCGCCCGTGATTGGGCTGTTTTTTGCCGGGCTGGTGCTGCTAAGATGGGTCAACGCAGCCGGAGACCAGACGTGATCAAACCCCTTGCCTTTGCATTGGCCCTTGTTTTGGCGCTTCCAGCGCATGCGCAACCTTTGGCCAAACAGCTTTTTGGCGGTAAGGCTGAGGCGTCACAGCAGAAACCTGCGCCCTTTGGGGGCTATGCCAAGGGCTGTATCGCAGGCGGCGCGCAGCTGCCGGAAACGGGGCCGACCTGGCAGGCCATGCGTCTAAGCCGCAACCGCAATTGGGGTCATCCCACGACCATCGATTTCATTGAGAAACTCAGCGGATACGCCGCAACGCAGCCGGGATGGAAGGGCTTGTATATCGGTGATATTTCCCAGCCGCGGGGGGGGCCGATGCTGACGGGGCACCGCAGTCACCAGATTGGTTTGGATATCGACATCTGGATGAAGCCGGCGGATCGGTTGAACCTCAGCCGCAAAGCACGCGAAAACATATCGTCAGATTCCATGCGCCGCGCCAAAGGGGCGTATGTCAATTCCAGCTGGACCCGTGCACATCACAACATCATCAAAGCCGCTGCCAAAGACAATCGCACGGCAAGGATATTCGTCTTTCCCGGTGCGAAAGTTCAAATGTGTAAGGATGAAGCTGGCAACCGCGCCTATCTACGTAAAATTCGACCCTGGTGGGGACATCACTATCATTTCCACGTCCGGCTTGCGTGTCCCAGAGGGGCGCGGGGTTGCGTAAACCAAAACCCGCCCCCGCGCGGAGACGGCTGTGCCGAGGCGCAAAAATGGGTGCGTGACATCCTGAACCCGCCCCCACCGCCAAAGAATGCGCCCAAAACCACCCCCAAGAAACGCCGGGAAATCGTCCTGGCAGATTTGCCCAATCAATGCGTTTCAGTCTTGCAATCGCGCTAGCGCTTTTCGCCTCAGACATCCGCGCAGACCCCGCCAGATTAGAATTTTCATCGCGTTTCGTCGCGGGAGATTGGTCTGACGAATATGGTGGCTTGTCAGGGATTCATGTCCATCCCGGGGGCACCCGCGCGACACTTGTCGGCGATCGCGGGCGCTTGTTTGATGTGGGCCTGACACGCAGGTCGGACGGGACACTGGCGTCGGATGTCTTGCTAAACATCAAGATCTTACACCTCTATGATCCAGCGGTTCCCATCGATACAGAAGGCTTGGTGGTAAGCGATACAGGCGATGTGTTTATTTCAACGGAAGGGCCTCCGCTGATCTTGCACTACGACGCCGCGCGCAGTTGGCCCACCGTTTTGGCGGCCCCGCCCGAGCTTCCAGTTCCGCGATCAAATCGCGGTTTTGAAGCGCTGGCGCAGGATAGCACTGGCGGGTTGATTACCCTTCCGGAAGTGCCGCAAGGTCCGAACGGTTTTCCGCTTTTACGGTTAAAGGACGGCGTTTGGGACACCATTGCCCACCTTCCCCATATCCGCGACTACCAAGTTGTGGGTGCCGATGTGGACCACCAAAACAGGCTGTATATTCTTGAACGCGCTGTGTCCCTTTTAGGGTTCCGCAGCCAAATCCGCCGCCTGGACCTGAACGACTTGGATCAACCTGCTGAAGTGCTTTGGACCAGTACAATTGTGTCCTATGATAACCTTGAAGGCCTGTCTTTGTGGCGCGACGAAACCGGGCAAACGCGCGTGGTCCTTGTCTCAGATAACAACTTTTTCAAAATCCAACGTAGCGAATTTGTTGAACTTATTCTGATCGAGTAGCTTGCGCACGCGCATCAAGGCCGTTACCACCGGCACGTCCATGCACACTGCCTGGGCCAAGTGTCCGACTACCTTGATAAAACGGAATATATTATGACGCGTGCGCATCTTCCTGGCATTCTTGCCATGGCCGCTATTGTTGTGGCCTCAAATATCCTTGTTCAACATCTCTTTGGCCAATGGCTCACTTGGGGGGCATTTACCTACCCGCTCGCCTTTTTGGTGACCGACATTATGAACCGTGTCTATGGGGCTGGGCCTGCGCGCATTGTCGTGTTGGTTGGCTTTGTTGTTGGGGTGTTCTGTTCCCTGGTAGGCACACAAATCATGGGCGAATTTGGTCCCTTGGTCACGTTCCGCATTGCACTTGGGTCGGGCTTGGCCTTTTTGACAGCACAATTGCTGGATGTGCGCATTTTTTCAGCATTGCGCAACGGGGCGTGGTGGCGGGCGCCTTTGGCATCCACCTTGATCGGATCGACCGTCGATACAGGACTGTTCTTTTTTATCGCCTTTTCCCAGACGCTTACCTTCTTAGAGCCCATGAATGACGTCACTTGGGCCGCCGAGATCTTGCCGGTTTTGGGGATGGGACCTGCCGCACCGCTTTGGGTGTCCTTGGCTGTGGCGGATTGGTTGGTCAAACTGTCCTTGGCCCTGATCGCGTTGATCCCGTTCCGCATTATGACCGACCGACTGTTAGCACGACAAACTGCTTGATTTATTTCTAAGCTGTGCCATCTTTGACTTAGTGTTCAACAAATCGGAAGGAGGTGATCCAGTGTCAAGAAAGATGTTGGAGAGAGGTGTCGGAACAGCGTGCGAGGTGTGCCTCTAGGGCAGCCCTGAGGGGAGAACCCTCGCTAACGTTGGCAACGGCCTAACCGGCCCCGCCTCCAGAGACTTTCGAAGGGCCGTCCAACCTTGGGGCGGCCCTTTTTCTTTGGCTTCTGTACCCCAGCCCACAAACTGCGTAAAACGCGAACTATGCCGCTTGTCATCAAAGATCAAATCACACTGGAAGACTGGGAGTTGACCGAAACCTTTGTTCGCGCCTCAGGGCCGGGCGGTCAAAACGTTAACAAAGTCAGTAGCGCTGTTGAATTGCGGTTCGAGGCTGCGCGCAGCCCGAACTTATCCGCACCTGTAAAAGCACGGCTGAAACGATTGGCGGGACGTAAATGGACTTCGGATGGGGCCATCGTAATTTTCGTCCAAGATACGCGACATCAGGCCCGCAACCGAGACATAGCCCGCGCACGTTTGGGCGAACTGATTGAAAAGGCGCTTTTTGTTCCCAAGCGACGCATCGCAACCCGGCCAACTTTGGGGTCAAAAAAACGCCGGTTAGACGGCAAAAAAGCCCGCGGTGCTGTCAAGGCCATGCGCGGCAAGGTCGATCCAGACAGTTGAGACCGCGACGCGGTTGATCATGTATCCGCCCTAAGGCACCCTGCCTAAAACTTGAATCACAAATACCCTGCCACGCTGTGCGTTCTCGGGACATTTGCGATACAGGGCGCCTCAGGTTAAAGGAAGGATGCCTGTAGTCATACGCCAAATGACATGACAGCGAGAGCGTCAATTTGAACAAACCCACACCCAAATCGCCATTACCGTTCGCAACATAGGCGCGTTCGCAACCACCGCATTCGATGCTTTTGACCAAGCGCTTAGCCCTTTTAGGGATACGCAAAACTGGCCACCGTCGGATTTTCCGGGGCAACAAACCCGTCATCGGCTTTAGGGGACCATTTATGTCGCGCTTTGGCGGCCTATCGTCTATGGCTTGCTCGCAGGCGCCATTGCAAAAGCACAGGGTTTGGTCATTGATCAGCCGTTTCGACCTGGACCGACTGCAGTCTAACATCTTGCTGCGGAATTTCCTGCCCGAGCCGCTTGTTGTCCGGGCAAAATTTTGTCACCTCTGAAACCATGACAAACGCGCAACATGATCCAGGCGGCAAAACCCGACTTCGCCTTCCCGACGGGATCCAAGGGGCGGCCAGCTTTTCCGACTGCGGGCGCTATCGCCATTGTCTAAGCCGCGACTGGACGCCCGTCGGCACAACGCCCAAATCAGTTTTATTCATTGGATTGAACCCTTCAGTCGCAGACGCGGATGTCTCTGATCCCACATGCCACCGAGAGTTAACTTTTGCGCAAGACTGGGGATACACGCGATATTTGAAGGCAAACGTTTTGGATTGGCGCGCAACATCGCCAAATGACATCCCAAAAGATCTAGATACGGCGCGTAGCTCTCAAAACATGATGACTTTGGCAGACTTAGCCCAGATTTCAGATACGATCGTCATGGCCTCGGGCAATGTGCATCCCCGCTTTGCCCGCGCCGAATTGGAAACTTTAGAATTGTTGCGAAGCTCGGGCAAGCCTATGATGTGTCTGGGAAAAAACAAGTCCGGGGCAGCCAAACACCCTCTGTATATTCGTAAAGATGCGTTCCTTATCCCGTTTTAATCCGATTTTGTGAAAGACACATATGCAGACCGCCGATCAAAGAATTGCTGAACTTACTGAAGAGCTGCGCAAATTGAACACGCATCGATTTGTGCGCGTTCAAAACTCTTTATGGCGTTTAGTGCTATTCCAAGTCGTGCGCGGGCTGGCCTTTGGATTGGGCACAGTGATGGGCGCGACAGTTTTGGTGTCAGTGATTGCGTGGTGGGCATCGCAGTTCTCCTTTATCCCAATTCTTGGCGATTGGTTGATTCAGATCGTTCAACAAATGGAACAGGGCCGCTAGCTGTTAACGCTTTGGCAACCAATTGGCGGGTTCGTCTTTGAAATTTGACTGGAAATGTGACCCTATGAACGCGTGAGTGGATTTCGGGTTGTTTGTTAGTGATATGTTTTGGCTAAGTGTTTTTATCGTATGTTTGGTAGTCGCATCTATTTTTATTCTGGATTTCAAAGGACGCCATGCGACACCAGAAGACCTGCCCGAGGACGTGAAGCAAGCCGATTTGGAAAGGCTGATCCGCGCTGATCTGCGCGAAATCGTTTCTCAGGGTCACCAGGCAATACAAGACGCGCGCGTGCCGAAAAATACATGAAGTAAACAGATACTTAGGCGCTGGACGAACCCTCCAGCAGATGTCATCTTGTTCGCCAAAAGCGATGAAGACATCGTTCTAGTATGGGACGACAGTCAAACATCCGAGCCAAAAGTGACGCTGAAATCCAACATGACGTATTCGAAGTTTACGGATATTTTACTGGACGGGGCGCTTGTGGCGCATGTTCCAACCTGTGGTGCAATGACCCCCCTGATATCGCTTTGGTTCCCAAAAATTCAGCAAAGTCTTTGAGACTGTCTGCGCAATAAACCCTTTGCTCCGCAGAAAAATCGCGTCTATACGCGCAACGTCCGGGGCGACTCGGACGTGAAACGCCTTCGTCTGGACGACATCCCGGCTTGCGGCGATTTGTCAAATTCTCGAAAAGGAGACCCCGATGTCGATTACTACAGAAGAAAAAAACCGCTTGATGAAAGAATTCGCCACTAAAGAAGGCGATACTGGTTCCCCAGAGGTCCAAGTGGCCATTTTGACATCGCGGATCACAACGCTGACCGAGCACTTTAAGACCCACAAAAAAGACAACCATGGTCGCCGTGGCTTGTTGAAAATGGTCGCACAGCGCCGGAAACTGTTGGACTATACCAAAGCCAAAGACGAAGCGCGCTATCAGGATCTGATCAAGCGCCTCGGTATCCGCCGCTAAGGCACGCCGACGCAGAATGTTTTTAAAAGCCCTCGGTTCAACACCGGGGGCTTTTTCATTGCACATCCCAAGTCCCACGCGACCGCGCGGCATCGCTTTCACGGTTCGCATCGCCGCGAATGTGCAGTAAGGATGGGCATGGAAATTTTTCTTGTCACCGCCCCTGGGCTTGAGCATCATTTGGCGGCCGAAGCCACGGGGTTGGGCTTAAATGTCACCGATTGTTCCCCCGGTGGCGTGACACTGAACGGCACCCAAAAAGATGTGGTCATTGCGAACATGCACCTGCGCGGGGCTGTCCGTGTTTTGGTGCGACTGACGTCTTTTCGGGCTATGCATTTGGCGCAATTGGACAAACGCGCGCGCAAACTGCCTTGGGCGGATTGGTTGCGGGCGGATGTCCCCCTGAAGGTTGATGCCGTGTGCCGCAAGTCCCGGATTTATCATCACAAAGCCGCCGCTCAGCGCATTGAAGGCGCTTTGCGTGACCTCCTTGGTGTGCAGATCGACAAGGGCGCAAAGTTGGTTTTGAAGGTCCGAATCGAGGATGATCTATGCACATTGTCCATCGACAGCTCGGGCGAAGCTTTGCACAAACGCGGCATAAAACAGCAAGTTAACAAAGCCCCGATGCGTGAAACGATGGCAGCGCTGTTTCTGCGCGCCTGCGGGTATGATGGTGCCGGTCCGGTTTATGATCCAATGTGTGGCTCGGGCACGTTTCCGATTGAGGCGGCGGAAGTTGCA